>JASJCJ010000077.1 GCA_030066045.1 Calothrix sp. MO_167.B12 | reverse complement strand
TTTTTGCTGCCAAAATAGCCTGAGGTGCTTACAAGATAAGAGTTTTAAAGTTATTCAGCAGACCCTAAGTAATATAATCTGCTAGAAGATATCAATTACATTCTGAAAATTTAGAGATTATACCAATTTGAAAAAAGAATGCGACACATGGGTAGGGGTTTAGCATTGCTAAACCCCTACTACGAATAATTTATCTGTCGCAAACATTATTTGAATTGGTATTATTATCTTCATTCAGTAAATATAAAAAAGAATGAGCAAATATCGCTGCTTGAGTTCTATCTCTTAAATTTAATCGTGTCAAAATACTAGTAACATGATTTTTAACAGTTCTTTCTGCTATAAATAAAGATTTAGCAATCTCTTTATTATTTGCACCCTTAGCAATTAAATTCAATACTTCTTTTTCCCTAGGTGTCAGTTCGGTTAATTCTGGTGGTATCATAGAATTTTTGGGTGGAGAGAAATTAGAAGGATGAGTAATGACTTTTTCTATTAATCCTGGTCCTAAATGAGTATGTCCGGCATATACTAGGCGAATAGCATTCGCTAAAGGCTCAATTGGTGTATCTTTCAGTAAATAACCTTTAGCACCAAATCTAATTGCTTGAGAGACATATTCATCATCATCAAAAGTAGTTAAAATTAATACCTTTATGCGATTGAATTTTTGTGAAATAATTTGAGTAGCCGCTACACCATCCATGATTGGCATTCGCACATCCATTAATACTAAATCTGGCTGTAAAATCTGAATTTTATTTATTGCTTGTTCACCATTTTCTGCCTCACCAATAATCTCAAAATCAGCTTGTGATTCCAGTAAACTTTTTATTCCTTGACGGATAATTGTTTGGTCATCAACTAGTAATAAACGAATCATTAACTTACCCTCGAGAATGGAAAGAATGCGATTATATTGCAACCACCACCTGGTTGGCTATTAATATACAAGTTACCGCCAAACGCTATACAGCGTTCGCGCATACCTTGAAGCCCAAAACCCGTAGTATTTTGATTGGGGTTAAAGCCAACTCCATTATCATCTACACGCAAGTAAACAGAATCAGCAGTTGTTTGTACATCAATTGTCACCTCATTCGCGCTACTGTGCTTAGAAATATTTGTTAACGCTTCCTGAATAATTCGGTAGATGACTTGGTTTAGATCTAGTGGTAGTACTAGATTAATTTGCAAGTAATATTGAGGTTCAATATAAGTATGAGTTTTAAATTCTTTAATTAACTTAGCAATTGCGATATCTAATGGTTGCCCTTTCAAAGGATCGGAACGTAAAGCATTAACAGAAGTACGCACTTCTTTTAAAGATTCAGCAACTATTTTTTTTGCTTCTAATAAAAAGCCTTTAGTCTTATGAGGATTAGATTCTAAATATATTAAAGCATTTTCTAATTGTATACTTTGTGCAGTCAGTGAATGCCCCAAAGAATCATGAATTTCCCGTGCAATTCGATTACGTTCTTGTAGAGTTGCTTGGTCTTCTATTCTGAGGGAATAACGTCTTAGTTTTTCATTGACTTCAGCTAATTTTTGGTGACTTTGGCGTTCCAGTACTAAAGTATTTACAAGTAATAATACAAAAATCAATATAAAACTAAATAATATCCCAGAAATTAATTTGAAGCTGAGCAGCATATCTTCAATATGCTCTTCAGTAATTATTGTTGCTATAATTTCTCTAGGAAAAGGTATAGAGGTGTTGATGCTTATAATGAATAATATCCAAATTGTTACCGCAATTAATAATCTCCCAGATGCTTCAAATATGAGACAACTGCGAATTAGCAAAACAAGCAACAAGGTTGGATTAAAACCAGCTCCACGACCTCCAATTATATTTAAAAATAAAATGAGTAATAATCCTAAAACCGTATAAGCCAATTTAGAAAATATTGCTTTGTTAGGTAATTTTAATCCCATTATTCCAAAACAAAGAATAGTTAAAGCTAAAACCGTTGGATTACCTGTATTTGTTATTTTCAAAAAAGGTGGTTTAAATATCAAACCAGCTAATCTAAATTCTATTATTAAAGATAGACATAAAAGCAGCCATTCCAAATACAAAAATACAGTTAATGGACGTTTATAAAACTTCATGGATTGAATTAATTTAATTACTGTATGTTTGTTCATTATTTTTGTGATATAAATAACTTTGTTTTAAAAATATTTTCTACATTTTGTTATCGCTAGTGGCTTAAGTCCCAATTTTTGATAGATGATATGGGACTAAAGTGCTAGTTCAAATTAGAGCAATAGTACCATGTGTTTTTCAGTCAATGATTATACTATGAAATTATGGAACAGAGCTTGCTATCTGTCTCTAGCTACACACATACTGCATCAACAACATAATTTATAGGCTATAAAACAATACTCATTCTGAAAGTGGATCAAGCTTATATAGAATGAGCAACTAGCCTTTAATTTATTGGAATGAAAATGCACAAATAAAAAAATACATAGGGATTGTATGTCAAATAAACTATTTTCTAGTTTACTTTTTTCCGTAGCAACACTAGCGATAGTTGTACCTACTGCACAAGGAAAGGTTGCTTTTACACCAATAAATATTCCCAATCCGGAGCTTCAAGCACAATTTCCTAGTAAACAAGCATCTCCTGGTTTTAGTCCAGATTTTTCTGATATTCCTAATTTAAACTTAACAGAAAAGCAAAAAAATCAACTTCAGGGAATGCAAAGAATTATGGGTAATCGTTTGACTAAGATTCTTAACTCTGAACAACTCGAAGATTTCAGAACAGCAATGCAGTCAGGAGACAATCCTCGAAAAATGATGAGGTCTTTAAACCTTTCTTCTGAACAGAAAAAAGACATGAGGAAATTAATGATATGGCGGAGGAAACAATTAAATTATATTCTTGATGAAGACCAATTAGAAAAAATAGAAAAATTACAAAATTCTCGGAAAAGGCGAAGTGGTAATTCTTTTAGCTTGATACGAAGATAAGTAAATTTGAAATTAACTAAAGTTCCTTGGAGAATCAATATTGAAGGGAGATATGATGCAATATAATTAGTATTTATTGCTCTAACTCTCCTTTTTTTACATATTCTATTACGAAATATGAGAGGTTAATCAATTTTGGATTTTGGATTACCACCATGTCTAAAGCCAAGTAAAATATTTTAGCTTTATTACGCCGCTTTGAAATTTTTCATTTTTTACCAGGTTTAGTACTTGTAGGGTGCGTTAGCTTTTAGCATAACGCACCGAAAAGATTACCGGATGGTGCGTTACACTTCGTGGTAACACACCCTACTGGACTGACACAGCTAAAGTAGTAAAATATATTTTTTGGAAAAGCCTTAATTTATAAGGGATTGCGCGATTTTCCTATTGCACCATTTTAGTTGTGTCACGCCACTACGTGTTTTAAGCGCAAGCGCAGGCTACGCCAACAAAAATCAAATAGTAATCCTATAGTGTAGCTTTATTACGCCGCTTTGAAATTTTTCATTTTTTACCAGATTTAGACTCAGTTTTTTTGATCTAGCTTTGTTGAGGACATAAATCAAACACAAGCGGTGAAAAAATATCGCCAAGCATTGCAACGGCAGTAAAATATAAATACACTCTTTGACCAAGGGATAATATCATGTATCAATACAATCCCTTACACTGTTTACCTTCCTCCGCAGAATTACCAGATTCTGACGATACACCCGTGGATAGCGAGTTACAAATATTAATACCAAACTTACTATTAGCCATTTTGTCAACAATTTGGCAAAATCGCGATGATTGGTATTTTGGAATTAACATGGGAGTTTATTACCAACCAAATAAAGATGCTATTGTCCCCGATGGTTTTTTGAGTTTGGGAGTAGAAAGATTTGTGGGAGAAAATGGGCGTTCTAGTTACGTACTTTGGGAAGAAGATAATATTCCTCCAATTTTAGCTATAGAAATTGTTTCCCAAACCTATAATGGTGAATACGAACAAAAGAAAACAAATTATGCCGAATTAGGAATATTATATTACGTCATCTATGCACCAACACGCCTACGCCGCAAACGTCAAAGGTTGGAAGTTTATCGTTTAGTTAACGGTGAATATATTTTACAACCGGGTGATAAAATTTGGATGCCAGAAATAGGTTTAGGTATCGGACGTGAACGGGGAAACTATCAAGGAAAAACACGAGAATGGCTGTTTTGGTATGAAGAGAATGGTAATAGATACCAAACACCAGAAGAAATAGTTGCGATACAACAACAGCAACTCGAACAAACTCAACAACAACTTCAAGAACTTTTAGCAAGATTACAACAACAAGGTATTGATCCCAATACAGTTTGAAAAATCAGCATTATGGTCTTACTTCTAGGGTATTACCAATTACAAATTGCTTAGATCCGAGATGATTTAGTTGTCGGTTAATCCCTCAAACTAAACCATCTCCGAATTGGAAGGACACAACATCCACAATTTCACATCATCATAAGAGTAATTTTAACTGATGCTGTACACCTGAGATCATTTATTTTTTGTTGTTTGTTGTTCCGATCCTTTTTTGCTCACAAACATTAACAAATACACTCCTTTCAGTAATCGAGAGCAATCATCAATTGAGAGGGATAGGGAAGTGTGGGGGGTGTGGGGAGTGAGGGAGTGAAGGAGTGAAGGAGTGAGGGAGTGAAGGAGTGAGGGAGTGAGGGAGTGAGGGAGTGAAGGAGTGAGGGAGTAAGGGAGTGAAGGAGTGAGGGAGTGAAGGAGTGAAGGAGTGATTATTAAGCTGTCAACTGTCAACTGTCAACCACCAACTAACAACTAACAACTAACAACTAACAACTATCAACCATCACCCCATCACCTAGCATTACTGAATCGGTGTTCTAGGCTTCTACTACTCCCACAGGACAGCTGACATTGGTTCCACCCAAGCCGCAGTATCCACCAGGATTTTTGGCTAAATACTGCTGATGGTAGCCTTCAGCATAGTAAAACTCCGGAGCGTCAAGAATTTCTGTGGTAATCTCACCATAGCCCGCATCTTTGAGGGCTTGTTGATAAATCCCCTGGGAAGCTTGCGCCGCCTGTTTTTGACTTTCTGAATATACATAAATCCCAGAACGGTACTGAGTACCAACATCATTTCCTTGACGCATTCCTTGGGTGGGATTGTGGTTTTCCCAAAATACTTTCAGTAGTTCTGAGTAGCTAATTACCTGAGGGTCAAATACAACCAGCACCACCTCATTATGTCCCGTCATACCCGTACAAACCTCTTGGTAAGTGGGGTTGGGGGTAACACCCGCAGCATAACCTACAGCAGTGCTATAAACTCCTTGGAGTTGCCAAAATTTACGTTCCGCACCCCAAAAACACCCCATGCCAAACATTGCCTTTTCCATACCTTCGGGAAAAGGGGGTTTGAGTGGATTACTATTGACATAGTGCTGTGCGGGTACTGGCATAGTTTCCGCTCTTCCTGGTAAAGCTTCTGAGGGAGTAGGTAAGCTTAATTTTTTTTTGCCAAATCCAAATATCATGGTGGATACTAACTCTAATTTTTGTTACTAATCTTAACTGTACTTAATATTTTAAAGATTATGACGGTGATTTTGGGTGAGTAAGTCAAAAAACCTAAATTCTCTCCCTTGGTACTCTTTTTCATTAGTTATGAGGGGTAAAGCGATTGTAGTGGGAGCGTCTCGCTCTCTGGTGTAGCCGTCTTGCTCTCTGATGTAGCCGTTTCGCTCTCTGATGTAGCCGTTTCGCTCTCTGGTGTAGCCGTTTCGCTCTCTGGTGTAGCCGTTTCGCTCTCTGGTGTAGCCGTTTCGCTCTCTGGTGTAGCTGTTGCTCTCTGGTGTAGCCGTTTCGCTCTCTGGTGTAGCCGTCTTGCTCTCTGGTGTAAGGAAGCGGGCAAGATGCCCGCACTACAGCAGCACCTCAAAATTAATGAAAAAGACCAATAGGTACTGAAGAGCTAAAAACGAATCGGACAGGTAGATTCTGACAATAGGTTTGCAACTATTCTTACTTCCTTCCCGCTATAAAATTACCGAAAAATTGTAGGCTGGGTTGAGGGACGAAACCCAGCATATCGTTGGGTTTCACTTCGTTCAACCCAACCTACGTTATAGGTAATCTTCTGCCGGGAAGGGAGTAGTTCCTGTTTTTCTGAAAGTTGGTTTAACACCATTACTAGTAGCTTTGTTTACAAACTTTTGTTTCGGTTTATCAGGCGATCGCAGTTTTGCTATAGTATTAATATCGGGGATGCCTTCCGCTTTTGTAGCTTTAATTTTGGCAGAAGAGTACAACCTCAATCGGGATTTAATCGCTAGTAGTATTTTTATATCGATAGTGGCATTTTTGCTGGTGTTACCCCTGTGGATTGTAATGTTTGATTGAAACACTGTTGCTAATTATTTGCCGAAATAAAATAAAATATGATAAATAGACCTTTTACCTTGAATGTAAAAGATTAATTTTTTGATACTTAATTAGGGTCTACTGAATAACTTTAAAACTCTTATCTTGTAAGCACCTCAGGCTATTTTTGTCGAAAAAAGTGCAAGAGAATAGAGATATAAGGCTTAAGAACCTTGCATCTCCAATTTTTTGGAGTCCAAAAAATTGGGAAAAATAGGGGGAAAACTGTTAAGAGTTCCCTGCCCTTGAGTTCCCTACCCTCGCCAAAAGACTTTTTCAGCAAGCCCTAATTAACTCCAATTCTGGAGTTATAGTTGGATCAAGTACAAGTTCATGTCTTGAAACTGGGTGCGACTCATGCGCTATCAATCAGTATAAATACTTGGAATTTGAGACAAGTTGTACACAAGGAGACTGATAAGTCATATTCACAGTAAACTAAATTGACATTTTTTCAGATAACTATACATTCATGAACAATTTAACAATTAACATTATTACAATTGCAGCTGAACTTATTTTAGTTGTTATCTTTTTCTTCCTTCTTAATTGGTGTTTTGACAAACTGTATCGACAAATTATTAAAATTCCTTTACTGCAAAAGATTAACAATAACCCATCAGTAATTCGTCGTAATTTTCGTGTTGGTCTCTTTTTCTTCAGTGGTATTTTGTCGTTAGCAATAATTGGGATTAATGGATATCTTGCCTATCGTGGTGAAAATGTTCGAGACTATAGTTTACAGCTCATCAGTCAAATTCCCACAAAGTTTTGGACAAACCTTGGCTTACGTGTCATCAAAAGTCTAGGGGCAATTCTGGCAATAAGTATTGCATTGCGAATGTTTAACCTGTTGCTGGATAAAGTATCGATATATGCTCAAAATTTTGATCAATTTACTGACAATGATCAGAGCATTGCCACATTCTTTAACACCTTAAAAAAGAATATTAATAGTGCATCTTGGATTGGGGTCGCGATTCTTTGCGCTCAATTTCTAATTCTCCCACCTGTTATTACTAAATATTTATATATCCTGCTATGGATTTATTTGATTATCTCCATTGGGCTACTAGTTTTTAAAGTAGTTGCTGTTATTATTGATAGCCTTGATGCCCTCAGTGTTAAATATTCCAGTCCAGACAATCTCTTGCGATTTTATGATAAATTTCGACATCTAATCCCTTTATTAAAACGTTGTTTGGAATATATTATTTATGTTTTTATGGCAACTCTTGTTGCTCAGCAGCTTGATTTTATTTCCAATTTAGCAAGTTGGGGAGTAGTTGGAATTAAACTAATTTCGATCTTTTTATTGAGTCGAATACTAATCTCAATTGCTTCCTTAATTGTTGAAGAATTATTAATAAAATCGCAAAATTTAACAGAAGCTCAACAACAAAGACGGGAGACAATAGCCCCCCTAGTTAAAAGTATTGTCAAATATTTTATCTATTTTGGGGTAGGCGTTTTAATGCTGGAAACAATTGGGATGAATCCAGGACCAATTTTAGCTGGTGCAGGGATTTTGGGCTTAGCTGTAGGTTTGGGAGCGCAAAATCTAATTAATGATATTGTGTCGGGTTTCTTTATCCTATTTGAAAATTATTATTTAGTGGGAGATTATATCGAAACAGATAAAGCATCGGGATATGTGGAAGCTATTGAATTGAGAACAACACGCATTCGTCATTACCTTGGACAAGTCTACATTGTACGTAATGGAGATATTGCCTCAGTTACAAACTTTTCTAAAGATTTTATTTATGCCTATGTTGAGGTTGGTGTTGATTACGATAGCAATCTAAATCGCGTTCAGGAAATTATCGAAACTGTTGGTTGTCAACTGAAAGAACAAAACAACGATATTCTAGAACCAACAAAAGTGGACGGAATTAAAGAATTTGGCGATATTCGCTTATCAATTTTCACAATCACAAAGGTTAAACCAGGTAGACACGTGCAAGTCAAACGGACTTTGAGAAAACTTTTGAAAGAAGCATTTGATCGCGAAGGAATTTATATTCCTATTGGAGAAACTACAGATAAACCTGACTGGGTAATACAAAGCTCCTCACGAGATGACAATATAGCTGAAAAATAGTTAAATTAGTAAGGTGGGCAATGCCCACCCTACAAAATCTCAAATTTATTCTTAATTATTGATTCCCTTCATGCTTTGTTGATATTTTTCTGGTTCGGTTCTCAGAAGCACATGCAGAGAATCTATGCCCTCTTTCTCTAATAGCTCTAAAATTGATAGATTCAATTGTTTTTCAACATCAAAGTAGATATTAGCATCATTCACAAATGCTTTAATTTTAATCACGCGGGCATTTTCTTCAATACTGGAGAAACGAACTGAGTATGACTTCCATAAGCCATCCATAGACTTGAGAATCTCTTCAGCCCCATCACAAATCCTAGCTGTTTGCTGTGATGAAATTCCGTCAATTTTGAGAGTGAAATTAATTCCCCACTTTAACTCTTCACTAGGGTTTTGCGACCAATTTTCCACAATTCCGGTAATCATTTTGGAATTGGGCATTTTCAGGATTGAACCCCAATCAGCTATATGAAGAGTTGTACTTCTGAATCCGACCTTTAGTACTTCCGCAAAACCATTTACCCCTGACACTCCTATCCAGTCACCTTCTTTATACAGATTATCGGAGTAGATAATGACTGTACAGAACCAGTCATAAACAATATCCTTGAATAACAAACCCAAGGTAATCCCCGCTCCTCCTAGCAGACCTACCAGTGCTCCGATGGATCTCCCTAAGAATATCTCAGTTACCTTAATAGCGATCGCAATAATAGCTATTGCTTGAAAAATCTTGGGCAAGAAGGGTCTAAGCAACTCGTCCAGTTCTGTATCTGTATGCAGCAGTGAGTTGGCAACTATCTGTCCCAATATTGAAGAACTACGGTAGACAATATACGCAACTATAAAAATAAATATGATGTTAAGAATCGAGTCTGCTGTTTCACCCAATTGGGGTCCTAGGTCATTTGACAGAATAATTCTTACTATCCATAGTCCACCTAGAAAAATCATCAAGCTTAGGGATGGCTTGAGAACACTGACCAATTCATCATCCAGGGTGGTCTCGGTTTTACTAGTTAGGCGCTCAACAGTCTTAATGACAATTGCGGTGAAAACTCGCCTAAATATCTGTGTCAGGGTGAGGACAACAATAACGGCAATAATTTTACCTACCGGTACGCCGGAAAAATCAAAATCTTGAATGAACTTCCAAACCGCTTCCATTGCAATTTAACATCTTAATATATTTAGGAAAAATAAGTGTACATCAGTTTCCCGTGATTATACAGAGTAATTACAGAATTTTAACAAAAACAATTGCCCGGATTTAAACCCCTAATTTCTCGGACTATTTCTTTATAAAAATGCGTCGAATTTAGCCCACGCAGGTGGGCTTTGTTTGGGTAGCCCCACTCTTCCAGAATACTGCGAATAGTAGGTTTTACCCTTCACTAGGTCTAAAAGCTGAGGATTATTGTCATAATTTGGACTTGTTTTTCTCCCCCTGTTGCCAAAGAGGGCGATAAGTAGGGCTTGCTGAAAAAGTCCTTTGGTGAGGGTAGGGAACAGGCAACAGGCAACAGGCAACAGTTTCACCCTCATTGTTGACAATTTTTTGGATTCCAAAAAATTGGAGATGCAAGGTTTTTAAGCCTTATATCCCTATTATCTTGCACTTTTTGATGCAAAAGCAGCCTGAAAAGCTTACAAGATAAGAGTTTTCAAGTTATTCAGCAGACCCTAAGTACTTGTGCAAAATTAAATGTATATTTGTCATTGCAAATGAAGCGAAGCGAAATGAAGCAATCGCAAGGCTTTGAGATTGCTGAGTCCTGACGGACACGCTCCGCGTTAAGCGTTCGCGTTAGCGTGCGCCTTGCGCTTAGCTATGCCGCAGGCTTTACGCTACATTTCATTCCGCTCGCAATGACACAAATAATTTTACATACCCACTTACCCCTGATTCACCAACAGCATCCTTCCAGAGTGGGGGCGATTAAGCGCGACCTCATACAGAATTGGCATCATATCTTTTCCGTTGACATTGGAATAATAAAACCGCCTGAGATGCAACAGCAGCTTCTCTTAGGTTAGGTGCGAAGAACGCCAAGAGAAGAGAAAGGAAGTAATAATTCCGTTAATCATGCCATCTTTTGAGTTTTTTGTGCCGACTTAACTTAGATCCCATTAATATGGGAAATTATCAGCTCGAAAGCTAATTGCGTAATGAGTTCTTCTAATATACCAAAAACAATTGGTTCAATTTATTGTGTAGGTCGTAATTATGCTGACCACGCAAAGGAACTAAACAATCCAGTACCCACAGAGCCTATAATTTTCACAAAATCCCCCGCCTGCATTGTCCCATTTGAAGGAAAGATATTTTTACCCGATAATTTAGGACGATGTGATTACGAAACTGAGATTGCCATACAACTTGGTGCTGACTTGTATCAGGCAAAGCAAAATCAGGTTTTGGAGTCACTTAGTTATGTTGGTATTGCCTTAGACTTGACTCTTCGTGATAAGCAAAGTGAACTGAAGGCTAAAAAGCATCCTTGGGATCTAGCAAAAAGTTTTGTCAACGCTTGTCCATTGTCAAAATTCCGTCAGTTGAATCACAGCAAAGAAATAGAAGAACTGGAAATCAAACTGGAAGTAAACGGTGAAGTTCGCCAACAAGGTTCTACCAAACAAATGCTATTTTCAATTCCCGATTTGATTACTTTTATTAGTCAGCACATACCACTACGTTCGGGGGATGTGATTTTAACTGGTACTCCAGCTAATGTTGGGCCACTCAAAAATCATGACTATTTAGTTGCTTTTCTGAATCAGGAAGCTGTTGCAGAAGCTGAGATTATCAGAACGTGAAACTCATCACTTAACCTTCTGGCACAGGTAAAAGCACCAGCCTAACTCATTAGCTGCGATCGCTTCCTGGGTTCTTTTAAAGGCTAGGCTCAGATCTGGATAACCCTCCTGAGCTAGCTCAGACACCAACTCATAGCTTTTGTGCAGGTGTTCGCTCATGTCCTTGACCTGCAAAACTTTAAATCCAATCTCAGTCAGTTTGTTGGCGTAGGCTTCTGGGCTAAAGGTTGGTTCAAATAGAAGCCGATCATAAACATACTTGCGGGTATTGTCGCTGATTTCCTCTACTGGGGTAACCAAATCATCAAACAAAAAGATACCGCCTAGTTTGAGAACACGGTGAGCCTCTGCTAGAGCCTTACTCAGTTCCGGGATGTGGTAGAGCGCCCCTTGACTCCAAGCGTGGGTAAAGGAGTTATTCTCGAAAGGTAGGTGAGTAGCTGATTCTTTCTGGAAACTGACCCGTAGAGAGGGGAAATTACTAGCTTTTGCTCTAGCATTGTCGATATAACTGCTACTGAGATCGATTCCCACCACCTCACATCCTGTTTGTTGAGCCATCCAAATGGCAGATTTACCGTTGCCACAAGCCACTTCCAGGACTTTGGACTCAGCAGTAATACCACTTTGCTCCAGCATATATTCATCCCAACGCTGGCAGGCTGGTACAAAATCTTCCGGCCGAGCATCCGCCAAGTTCTGGAAATAGCCCCAATGGAGGCTGCCTTCTGGATCCCAGAAACTGCGGAATCGTTGATCCCGGTCGCGATCGTCGAATAGTGCTTCAGTGTCAGCTTCGGTAAACTTAATTTGTCCCATGTTACCTCTATTGATTAATATTGATATTATTCACTCTAAAGAGCATATAATATCTTAGAATGCAGATATTTTGAAGTAAAAATTAAGTTTCATCAACTTAAGTCAGTTGGTTGAGTAGGCTGAGTATGCAATAGATTTATGCAAAAAAATCCTTCTCAGTCTATAAATTTGGAGAGAATAAAAAAGGTTTAAAAAATGAATGTTTTTACGAGGCTGGAGTCCGAAGTCCGAAGCTATTGCCGGTTGTTCCCCACCGTTTTTACCAAGGCAGTAGGAGATAAATTGATCGATGAGAATGGGCGCACTTACATTGACTTCTTGTCTGGTGCTGGCGCACTCAATTACGGACATAATAACCCTAAGCTCAAACAGCGTCTCTTGGAATACATTGAATCAGATGCCATTATCCACAGCCTCGATATGTTCACTTCTGCCAAACAGCAGTTCCTCGAACGATTTGAGGAATTCATTCTCAAGCCACGAGGACTGGACTACAAGGTAATGTTTACAGGCCCTACGGGAACTAACTCTGCGGAAGCTGCTTTGAAACTTGCCCGTAAGGCTACTGGCCGCCAAAAAATCATCTGTTTCAATAAAGGCTACCACGGACATACTTTAGGAGCGCTCGCTGTTACCCCCAATCCAGTTTATCAAAAGGCTGCGGGCATTCCCCTCGATAATGTTTTAACTGTCCCCTTCGAGGATAAAAATGCCACCACAGACAACAGTCTCGATCAATTAGAAAAACTGATTGATGACTTAATTCTCAATCAGGACAAACCCGCAGCCATTATCCTAGAAACCGTTCAATCTGAGGGAGGCATTAATGTTGCTAGCGTCCCTTGGCTCAAACGCCTAGCCGAAATTGCTCAAGAGCGAGAAATTTTATTAATCGTTGATGATATCAAAGTAGGGTGTGGTCGAACTGGTCCTTTCTTTAGCTTTGAACGAGCAGGAATTAAACCCGATCTCGTTTGTCTGGCTAAATCTTTAAGTGCCTATGGAAATCCCATGGCTGTGGTACTAATTCGACCGGATTTAGACTGCTGGAAGCCTGGAGAGCATAGTGGTACTTTCCGAGGCAACAATTTAGCTTTTGTCACGGCTACTGCTGCTATTGAGGAATATTGGCAGACGGATGCTTTTGCCCAGGAAATAGCAGATAAAGGCGAGGTAATGGAGAAGCGACTCCAAGAAATGATCGCTAAATACCCAGAATTAGGGGGCGAACACCGGGGATTAGGATTAATTCAAGGAATCGCTTGCCAACAACCGGGATTAGCAAAAAAAGTTAGTAATGAAGCTTTTCAACGAGGTTTGATTTTTGAACCGATGGGAGTGAACAAAGAAGTGATTAATCTTCAGTCTACACTCACCATTGATGTTGATACCTTAAACCAAGGACTAGATATTTTAGATAAAAGCATTGCTGCTGCTCTTTCAAACTGACTCACTCAAACCTGCTACTTCTAAAATTTCTGTTAACACTTTGCCATGATATTCCCAAGGAAAAGTTTCAATAGTAAAACCTGGTAAGCCTGTATCCCCATCAATCGCAGCTTCCTCATTAACAAGAGTTGTCAAAATATGTTTGTCCATCTCTAAAGTTAATCCCTCAGTTAAGGAAGGTTTCCAGTCAGGGCGCAACAAAGCCAGAGCAAGAAGTAACCCCATTGCTCCCCAATTTGAAACACCGCACATAATCGGGTAATGGCAAGGAATATTACAGGCAATTCGCTCTCCATGCTTAATAGTTTTAGCAATTAGCTCTGGAGAAAGGGTTGCCATACCCAGTTCATTACCCAGATCACCAATGCCGATGGAGATAATCTCACTGAGGGTAAATAGAAAATGCAAAGGAGCAGTATAAGCTGTAATATCATTCCCATTTATATTGCGGACAGTACCATCAGAACTCGGCCCTGCTCTTTCAATGGCAATCACATGAGAGACAGGGGGATCAGCATTTTTCCATAATTTGATAATCGCAGCAATAGAGGGATCTTCTGCACTCACCGCATCTACAGGAACGATATCATAAGCAACATTAGTAGATATTCCGGCTGCCCTCGCCGCCGTTTGTACAGCATTTAGACATAGGGGATCACTAACTAAACGCACAGGAATGCCAACTCTTTCAAGTCCGGCTGCTAGATGGGCGCAACCGATGGGGCCATCATTTTCCGCCGCTGGAGGATTTCCATGGGGAATAAAAAAGCCTGTAATTATGGCTACATGGGGAGATGGATGTTCAGCAATGGATCGCGCTGCACCCAGTAACCCTCCTTTGGCTGCCTCTACAAGCGGCTGGATACCATGACCGACATCCCGTCCACAGATGTTTTCAATTTGTTCAATCCGGGTTAGGACTTCTGGAGAACTTTCCCAAACAACATTCATGTAGCTGCTCCTAGATTGACTAATTTTTGAGAAGTTGTCTCTTGCATAACTTCTTGGACAGTATATTCTAGGAGGGTTAGCCCCTTGTCTAATATCTCTTCGGAAACGGTTAAAGGCGGGAGACAGCGAATTACCTGACCCTGTGCCCCAGCGGTTTCCATAATTAACCCCTTGGCAAAGGCTTGGCGAATAATCTCCTCGGCTATGTCACCATTTTGGCAGTCTAACCCCTGAATCATACCCCTGCCTCTGACAGAAAAACCTGCTGACTGGTAGTTTTTGGCAATTTCTTCTAATCGGGACTGCATTATCTTTCCTTTGCGTTTCACAGCAGAGGACAAACTGTCATCTTGCCAGTAAATATCCAAGGCGGCTTTAGCGGTGACAAAAGCTAGGTTGGGTCCTCTAAAGGTGCCACTGTGTTGACCGGGTTTCCACTGATCTAATTCTGGTTTTATCAGTACCAATGAGAACGGCAGACCGAAACCACTCAAGGATTTGGAAATAGTAACAATGTCAGGGGAAATGCCTACTTCTTCAAAACTAAAAAAAGAACCTGTTCGCCCGCATCCCACTTGGATATCGTCAGCAATCAACAGGACATTATGTTGGCGGCAGACTTTTTCCAGGGAGCGCAACCACTCAAAACTGGCAACATTGACTCCACCTGCGCCCTGAATTGTTTCTACAATTACGGCCGCTGGAAGTGATACACCACTGCCCGCGTCAGAAAGCACTTTGTCTAAGTACTCTGTTGTATCAATATTTGCCCCCAAATATCCATCATAGGGCATAAAGTTTACCCCTGTGGTGGAGATTCCCGCTGCTTCTCGATGGGAAGCTTTGGCTGTTGTTGCTAAAGAACCCAAGGTTACCCCATGATAGCCATTGGAAAAGGCAATCACCGTCTCCCGTCCGGTTATCTGGCGAGCTAATTTGAGAGCAGCTTCTACAGCATTAGTTCCTGTAGGTCCTGGAAACTGAACTTTGTAATTTAATTGCCTAGGTTTGAGGATAATCTCTGCAAATGCTTCGAGAAATTCCTCTTTCGCTACGGTAGCTAAATCGAGTCCGTGGATAATACCATCGGATTCTAAATAATGCAATAGTCTATGTTTGATTTGTGGGTTGTTATGTCCGTAATTAAGGGTACCCACACCACAGAGAAAGTCAAGGTACTGACGACCTTCTCGATCTTCTAGGACTGCTCCTCGTGCTGTCTTAAATACCGTAGGAAATAAACGGCAGTAACTTCGCACATTGGATTCCAATTGATTGAAAATTTCCATAAGATTATGATTAGTTTTCTATGGCATCCTTTGGACAAGCTGCCTGACGCATCTGCTGTATCAATTAAACTTGCAAGGTACGCCTTATGCGAATTAAAAATGCCCAAGCTATAGCAAAGGTTTCAGACTGTGGTTTAGCTATATTAACCTATTTACGTTTTTCCAGTCTCTAACTCACATAAGACGTAACGTAGAATCGACAATGGGACGATAGATAAAGTCAGATGGAGATCAGCCTAGGAAGATGCGTTCTAGGACTCGAGTGGGATCGCTGTAGGTTGTTCTCGAATGTATCATACATCGGTTATCCCAAAGCAACAATGAGAATGGTTCCATCAGAATTGCCAAGTGATTTGACTCGAAATATTTTAGAAGGCGATCGGACATTTCTGCCAAAAATGGATCGGGGTTAAAGGGGATGAGATCATCTGGATTAGGGCTGTAGTCACCATGTGTAATGTAGTTGCAAGAGAATCTGAGAATAGGCTTGTTGCCATCATATGAAAGGATGGGATGAATTGCTCCTTGGGTGCGGCTGGCATGGACTCCTCTAGTAGCACCAAAGTAGTGCTGAGTTTCCATGAGTCTTTTCTTTTCTGCTTCTGTCAGAGTATTGAGGAATCCGTTCACATAGGCTAGAGTGGTCAACCCACCGCCACAATCAGCAGGCTTTTTGCACCAGAGTGCTAGATATTTTGGTGGGCTGGGATAATCAGTGGCTTCCGTATGAGGAAGCAAACGCTTTTGCCCACGGGCATCGGAAAAATTCATAAATTCGGGTTCATATTTGACATGGAAGATTGGTTTGCCATATTGCAGCACTAAATCCTTGCCTGTGACCAATTTAGCGAATTCTTGCCAGTCAAAGTCGGAGTTTCTAGTTTCGACGTAAATAAAATGCTTTTGCTCCAGTAGCCTCTGATATTGGGAAATCGATTCAGATGAAAAATTGGAAAAAGTTGTATTTGAAATAGTGAACATCTGTAAATAATTGCCTCCTATGGAGTACTTTGCAATTGTGTGAGCAATTGTGTGAGCCATTTTACACTTAGCGGAGAGGATGTTTGAAAACTATTAAGCTTTTTTCAAGAAATTCAAGAACTTACGCAACTGGCATATTTTTTCTGTAGGGGAGGCGAAATGCGGTATTATCGTTGCGTGACCCTACGAGAAGATTTGAACGTAGCAAGCATCAATCACCGATTGTGACAGCCAGCTTTAGTCCTGGAGAGGTATCCATAAGTCAGAAGGGTTTGAGCGGAAAATCCTCCTTCTAACCTTGAAAATGGTTGTTAGTTGTTAGTTGTTAGTTGATGGTTGACAGCTTAGGTGTAGGAGCCGCACTTGACATATATCTTCATAGTTAGTTGTGGGATTTGATCGTGGGAGACTAGCTTGAAAATAGTTAATCAGCGCAGAATTTGTAGGGGCGCATTGCGTGTACCCGTCAAGAAGAGACGCACTCCTTTGCGGAGAGAGGGAGACGCAACAGACACCGATGTGGTGGGGGCTTGAGGTGCCCACCAATCGGCAGCCATCAAATCGCAGATTTTGATGGGGGAGGAGGACCCTTGGGGCTTATCGCCCCGGACACGGGGCACCGGACACAGAGTGCTCCGCGTCCGGTGTGTCCCCGCTTAAGCGCGTCATCCGGTTGAAGAGTTAGTCACAAAGCATTTTCATGCTTGGTTGTGAGATTTGAGCGTGGGGGTTACCTAGAAAATAGGGTGTGGGGTGTAGGGGAAAGAACCCTTTTTCAGACTTGGTGATGAAAAAAAATTCATTGGCACTGCCTTCTGCCTCCTACCTGATGAGGGCATAAGCCTTCAGTCAAATCAGTTGGATTATGATTTAGACATAGTCGTTGTAACTTTGTTGTATTTTTATCTGTTGATAAAATATCATTGCTTGAGGTTTTTTTTACTTGACAAACCTTCCCTGAGAGAATTTGAAAAAATTATTGTGATTAATTTTGTCTAACTACTTGTAAGTGGTAGTTAAAAACTTTGGCACAGTGCAAAAACCATAAATATAGCCGTACTCAAGTTATGACTTGAAATATTTACGAAACTCGGTTATGTTATTTTATACTTGCTGGGCGCACAAAACAAAGTTTCATAAAGATTAATATCTTAATCATCTAATACATCTAATATCTTAATCACCAAAATAAATGATTTTCTTCACAAATCCTTGGTATAAAATTTTAGCCACTACAGGAATGGCTATTCTCGCCTCTTCAATTCATTTGCATGATGCAAACGCTCAATCTTTACCTCAGAAAGAAAATTTCTTGATAGCTCAAACTTTTGGTGGAATAGAAAAAAAAATACCTCTTTCAGAAGTACCACTTCCTGTTATGGCTTCCGTAAAGCTTGTTACTGGTGCTGAACCAAAAGAAGCAGGAGTAGAAATGAAATCAGACGGTTCTATAGTCTATGAAATAGGTGGTCAAAACCAACAAGGTTTTAAATTCTTAGTAGATGCCACTCCCGACGGCAAAATTATTGAAGTTGACGAAGAAATAGAACGTAGTGCCGTTCCTGAAAATGCCATGAAAGCACTCAAGCAATGGGCACCAAATGCCCAAATTGTCAGTACTTGGCGAAGTACTCGTTTAGGTGAATTTGTCTATGAAATTGTTCTGAATAATGGTTTCTGGTTTGAAATTTATCTTGATGATAAGAAGGTTACAAAGGTCACTATTAATCCATTACCATAATGAAAAATCAGATTATGCAGACCTTTACAATTATTAACTGGCAACCAGTTGTAGCTGTCACAGTGGCTGTAACAACCATTATTTCTACCACTAGTCCTGTTTTTGCTCAACTACTTAAAGGTGCAGGTGCTTCTTTCCCTCAACCACTCTACGAGCGTTACATAGCAGAATACGAACAAGAAACAGGTAAGAAATTTAAATACACAGCCATTGGTAGTGGTGGGGGGATTCGTTTATTCACAAATAAATCTGTAGACTTTGGTGCTACTACTTTAATTCCTACTCCCATTGAACAAAATCAAATGAAAGATGGCTTACTGATGGTACCAACTGGGGGAGGTGCACTAGCCATTGTTTATAATTTACAAAACGTAACTACTGATATTAAGTTATCTCGGAAAAATTTGGCAAAAATATTCACTGGTGAAATTGGTAATTGGAGACAGGTTAATCCCCGTTTACCGGATAAAAGAATTCAGGTAGTGGTTCGTTCTGATAGTAGCGGTACTAGTTTTATGTTGACTAAATACCTGAGTCAGATTACCAAGGGAAAAATAACAGCAAATCGAAAACCTGACTGGGGGTTTGAGGTTTTTGCAGCTCGTCCCCAAGATAGTGGAGTGGCTGGAGAAGTGCGGCGAATTGATGGAGCTATTGGTTACGTGCAAACAAGCGTTGCCCTAGCAAATAATCTGCCTATAGCTAGGATTGAAAATCAAGCAGGTCGTTATGTGAGACCAACTTTAAAACAAACCAAAAAAGCTCTAGCTAATGTTAAGTTTAAAGATAATTTTACTACTGAAAATATTAGCGATCCAGAAGATGGCTATCCCTTAGTTAGTTTAACTTGGTTACTAATTAAGAAAAATTATACTAATCAAGAGATGCTAACGGCAACTAAGGATTTGTTGGCATGGATTTTAACTAAAGGCCAAGATTTTAATGAGAAACTACAATATACAAAAATTCCCCAAGGTGTTGCTAAAAAAGTGATTGAAACTGCTAATAATGAATTGAAATTTCGCCCCTATTGAAAAAAAGTATATGGCTATAGTTGAAAGTTACCTAAGTAATATATCATATTAGCCTATGATGATAGTCCTGAAAACTTTATTTTTTAGTCGGTTATACTTGTGCGAGGAGAAGCTAGTAAAGAATTATGAACAAAGTGGCAGTGTCGTTGCCCCTAACTTTAGTCATACTGGGTTGTAAATTGCTAATTGTACCTCCAGTTTTAGGGCAAGCAGTTCCCGGTCATAATCCAGTATTAAAAAAGAATGGTATAAAAAAGGCACAGCAAATAGTTGATTCGGAAAACACTGCCGTTAAGCAGATTAAACCAATTAACGAAGTTAGTACCAGAAATCAATATCTGCGTCCATCATCTGTAATAAATTTTAAATCAAATTCTTTAAGTAATTCCAATTTAATTCCGATCACCTTGGGTTCTCAATTATCCTCTGGTAATTCAGAATCTAAAGTTAAAGAAATTCCTGTTAATGGCAAACTACAAGCACAAATCAAACAATATAACCAACCTCCTGATTCTGTAGACCCTTACAAACGTAATGGCTTGCCGTCCAATAGACTGGGCGATAGAGTCATTGATGTAAATCAGTTAGAGGATGTCACTCCTGACCATTGGGCTTATGAAGCACTGCGTAACTTAGTAGAAAAATACCGATGTCTTAATGGTTCTGGTGCAAGAAATTTTAATGGCAATCGGGCGATGACCCGTTATGAATTTGCTGCGGGGTTAAATACTTGTCTGTTAAGGATTAGGCGTTCACTTGATAGTTTGAACAATAAATTTTCTAGCCAGGAAGACTTGGCAACCTTAAAAAGGCTGCAAGCAGAATTTGCCGAGGAATTGGCTGCTATACAAACTAAAATTGAAGCTCAAGACAGACAAATATCTTTTCTAGAAAAACGTAATTTTTCTCCTACTACAATTTTACGGGGACAAGTAGATTTTTTAGCTGCCAGTGTATTTGGCGGCAGCAAACCTGTTTCCTCTGGTGAAAGTCCAACAGAAGATTTGGATTCTAATGTCACCTTTGCTGGTAGAGTAGCATTAAACTTGGACACCAGTTTTACAGGCAAAGATCTATTACGTACCAGACTGGAAGCAGGAAGTATAAACGGGTTAGGCAGCAGTGTCACTGGCACAGCAATGACGCAAATAGCTGGTGGTACCAATACAGGTAATAATGTCAGACTTGGCAAATTATTTTATCGTTTCCCTCTAGGGGACAAGACTTTAGTCTATTTGGCAGCAGCCCGTCAGTCCTCTAGTGATTTTGTTCCGGTTCTGAATCCTGCCTCGACTATATCCGTATTTGGTTTTTACAATCCTATCTACGATCTTGGTTTTGGTGCTGGTGGGGGAGTTTACTATCAACTAACCGATGAAATTGGTGTTGGGTTAACTTATTATACTGGTTCTAATGACAATCCTGAACCTGGAAAAGGTTTATTCAATGGTGATTATACAGCTTTAGGTCAAATTACATTTACACCCTCTGACCGATTGGGTATTGTTTTCAGCTATGCCCATTATTATTCCCCTCAACCTGGTTCAACCAACAATATTACCAGTTTTACCGGCAGTCAATTCGCTCAATTACCTTTTGGAGCCAATACAGCTACTTCTAGTGATAATTTTAATATAGCAGCTTCCTATCAAATTAGCGATCGCTTAAAGGTAGGAGGTTGGCTTGGTTATTTTCATGCCGTTGCTGAATCTTCTTCATCTAGTTTGAATAATGGTTTTAATGTTTCTCAAGGTTCCGATGCAGATATCTGGACTTGGGCTTTTACTGCTTCGTTATCCGATTTAGGTAAACTTGGTAGCAGTTTAAATTTTATTTTTGGGATGCCCCCGAAGCTAACTGATAATGATATTTCTGGGCGACGGGATGCTGATACTTCTTATCATATTGAACTTTCTTATAAATACCCAATCACTGAGCGCGTATTTGTTACTCCTGGATTTTTTGTAATTACGAATCCCGAGCATAATGCAAAAAATGATACAATTTGGGTAGGAGTTTTACGCACTACATTTAACTTTTAAGGGGGATGAATGAAAAAATGTGTGGGAGGGCAAGATACTTATGAAGGTAAGAGTAATTTACTAGCTTGGCTGGAAAGTCATTAGCACTTACAAAAAAAGACGTTCTGTACAATCGTCTTTAGTTACATACACCTGATAAAATCAGGAAATGTTTGATAATGTCTGCAAATTCCTCGCTGAAAACTTTAGTCATGATTTTGCTGGGTGGTTGTTGGGAGAACCGATTGGACTGACAAAATTGAGTCCAACTGAGTTGTTGGTACAACCAATTCGCGCTGATGCTTTGATTTTAATGGAGTCAGAGTCAATTATACTCCACCTGGAATTTCAGACTCAACCAGATGTGGAAATTCCTTTTCGCATGGCTGACTATCGCCTGCGGATGTATCGTCGCTATCCCCAAAAGCAGATGCGTCAGGTGGTGATTTACTTAAAGCCATCGGCTTCGCCATTAGTACAGCAAAATGTGTTTGTGATTCCTGGAACTCGTCATCAATTTGAGGTAATTCGATTGTGGGAGCAACCAATGGAACCGTTGTTGGAGTTTCCTGGTTTATTACCATTTGTCATTTTGAGTCGCACAGAAGACAAAGTTGAAACTTTAAATGAAGTTGCTCAAAGAATTGAGAATCTGACAAATAAGCCAGAACAAAGTAATGTAGCTGCTGCCACTTCTATTCTGGCAGGATTAGTATTAGAGAAGGAAGTCATTAGGCGAGTATTAAGGGAGGAAATTATGCAGGAGTCTGTTATTTATCAAGATATAGTTGCTGAAGCTACTGCTAAAGGAAGAGCTGAAGGTATCCAGCAAGGAGAAGTTTCTTTGGTTTTGCGTCAACTAAAACGCCGAATTGGAGAATTAAACTCACACTTAGAGGAGCGTGTTGGTGGTTTATCCGTAGCTCAGTTGGAAGAGTTGGGAGAAGCTTTGTTAGATTTTTCTAATACCAGTGATTTACTAGCTTGGCTGGAAAGTCATTAGCACTTACAAAAAAAGTGTAAACTACACATTAGCTGAAGCAGGACTGGTGTATCCTGCGTTTTACGCTGCACTGTATCCTTCCTTGCGCTCAATCATCTCTAATGCCTGCGTTGAAGCGAGGTTAAAGGGAAAAGGCTTGTGGCCTCATGATGTCACTACGTCTGGGGTAATAATTCCCGAACCCGCCAGCTTAAGTATAATCACGGGATAATATTGTATTTATCATAAGTTATTTCGCCGATTAATTACGCACATCAGCCAAAATGGACAAGTAAGAAACTTTAAAGGTTTTCTCTATGATAAAGTTGACCTATCGGTGAGGATTGACAATTGTGAAATTGCAAAGTTTAGCCGTTTTGTACTGGTGGAAAAAGATGAAGCAAAGGTTTACTTGAAAGTTCTTCCAGAAGAGTTGGTATTTGTACCGGGCTAAATTCCTTTGGGTCATTAGGATTACCACCCATACCTTCTGGTGATTCAGGAGATGTGACAATCAACACCCCATACTCAGGTGCAACAAGCATTAACCTGTGCTGCGGTTCCTAAGAGTTAATTTTCCCAAATTTAAAGCATCCATTTGATAAAAATCGATGGAGTTTTTTGTCACACAAAGTTACAGATACATATTTCATATTGCCGTTACAAATAACACCATATAGGGAACCCTAATATTGTATAGGCAAAGAAAATATTTATCAGATGAGAGTGATTCCTATAGCAAAAAGCTTCTGGCTTAACAGTTTTGTGTCTGCACTCACCACTGGGGTGCTAGCTTCAGGGATGGTGTTACCAACAATGGCTCAGGTGATATCTGATGGGACAACCAACACCACTGTCAACACTAGTGGTAATAATTTCACTATTCTTAACGGTATTGAAAAAGGTAATAATTTATTTCATAGCTTCAGTAATTTTTCGGTGCCAACTAACGGTTCGGCTAGCTTTGATTTAACCAATACGCCAGATATTACTACTATATTTAGTCGGGTTACTGGTGGAAATGTTTCTAATATTAATGGGTTGATTCAAACTCTTAACAGTAATAATTCTGTGAGTTTATTTTTAATGAATCCTGCGGGGATTATGTTTGGTGAAAACGCTCGTTTAAATATTGGTAGTTCGTTTTTTGGAACGACGGCTAATACAATTAAATTTGTGGACGGTACAGAGTTTAGTGCTGTGAATGCTTCAGGGACTCCACTGCTGACGGTTACAGCACCTATTGGCTTGCAGATGGGGCAGAATCCCGGAGCAATTACGGTGCAGGGGACAGGGCATACCCTTTCTTACGTTTTGACAGGCAACAGTTTTTCCCCCATTTCCCCCGGCTCTAGAGCTTTCGTGAATTCAGGACTACAGGTTAATCCTGGCAATACCCTAAGTTTAATCGGGGGCAATGTAAATTTACAGGGTGGTAGGTTGACTGCTCAAGGAGGACGGATTGAAATTGGCAGTGTCGAAGGTGGACAAGTAACCCTTGACCCTAATGCTGGCTGGAAAGCAAGTTACGAAAATGTCACAGCCTTTCGAGATATTAATTTGCTAGGGATATCTTTAGTCGATGTCAGTGACAATGTCTTCACTAGCGCACCAGGTGGTGGATCTATCCAATTGACTGGAAGAAATGTCACCCTGCGCGATGGTTCAATGGCGTTGAATCAAACTCTAGGAACTGTATCTGGAGGAGAGATTAAGGTTAATGCCTCCGAGTCTCTTAACTTGATTGGATTCGATTCGACGACAGGTATGGTGAGTCAGCTGTTGACTGAAACTTTAGGAACTGGTTCTAGCGGCTCAATTACAGTGTCTACCCGTCAATTAACTCAGGAGGTTAGTAAGATTACAACCCGTTCCTTTAGTGGGGCAACCGGCGGTAACATTGCCGTAAATACTTCAGAAAGTATCTCATTAAATGCAGCTGACCCACAATTGGTCAGTTTGATTATGGCACAGGCAAGCCTTTCTGGAGCAGCAGGGGAGGTCACGGTTTCTACTCCACAATTGAGCGTCTTTGATGGGTCAGCAATACTCTCAACCACCTTTGGTAGTGGGAATGGGGGAAACGTCACTGTGAATGTGCCTGATATCGAACTGATTGGCTTAGACCCAATAACATTCAGCCAAAGTAGTTTAAGCACAGTGACGATGGGGTCAGGTAAAGCCGGCGACTTAACCGTTAATACGGCAAGACTTCTGGTTAAAGATGGCGGTAGAGTCGATGCATCCACAGTAGCAACAGGAAATGGTGGTAGTGTCATCATCAATGCCTCGGAGTTTATTGAAGTGACAGGTAATGTACCAGGATCTCCCAATCCCAGCCAAATTATTACCGGTGCGGATATTGTTAGCCCAATCTTGCAACGGTCATTAGGATTGCCACCCATACCTTCTGGTGATTCAGGAGATGTGACAATCAACACCCCACAATTGAACGTTTTCAATGAGGGATTGGTGACGGTTAGGAATGAAGGTACAGGAAATGCGGGACACTTAAATGTGAATGCTGATTCAATTTTTCTGGACAATCAAGGAGGCATTAGTGCATCTACCGAATCTGGTGAGGGTGGCAACATCAGCTTGAATGTGCAAAAATTGTTGCTACTGCGTAATCAGAGTCAAATCACAGCAGAAGCTAGGGGTATAGACAATACAGGTAATGGCGGCAACATCACCATTAATTCCCCCATCATCGCTGGATTAGAAAACAGCGATATCATTGCCAACGCATTCCAAGGTAACGGAGGTAACATTGATATTACCACCCAAGGCATATTCGGCTTAGAATTCCGCGACCAACTCACCGACGAAAGTGACATCACTGCCAGTTCCCAATTTGGCGTTAACGGCACGGTAGATATTAAGAATTTTGGAATTGATCCCAATTCTGGCTTAGTTGAATTATCCGTAAAATTAGCAGACTCATCACAAAAAATTGCTACTGGATGTGCGGATACGAGTGGTAGTAGTTTTGTCGCAACCGGACGGGGTGGCATACCGCAAAATCCCAATCAACAAGTGAATGCAAACCGCACTTGGTCAGATATCCGCGATATATCTGCATATCGCAAGCAAACGGTTTATGTTGCTAAAGTAACACAAGTATCAAAACAATCTGCGATTGTGGAAGCCTCTGGTTGGGTGCGTAATGCAAATGGAGAAATTGAACTCGTTGCTGCCAAATCCCCTGTTTCTTTGCCAAAACCAGCCACTTGTAGTGCAGTGAATTAGGGAATTATGCTATGTGAATAGAGCGATCGCTCTACTGGAGCAACTAAGGTTTTGATTTATGAAAATAATTTTACCAATGCCAAGGGCGCGATCCGCAGTGCCCCTACAATGAATTTGTGATAGGACAAACACTGTAATGAGATCCGTTGTGCTGACTTGTCAGTTCCCATGGGTAATTTAAATTCTGGAAGTCTCCTAAACTGCGGAAGCAGCACCTAACGATCTAATTCTCCAAAGCGATCGCGGTACTGTTGTAGCAATGCCTGCATATCCTGTAATTGTTGCTCCGCTTGTTCTGCTCGTTGGCGTTCCTGTTCTGCCCGTTGGCGTTCCTGTTCTGCTCGTTGTGACAATTCTACAGAACTCAAGAATCGTCGTTCATCTGGACGGTAAATCTCCAGTTCATGATTACCCACCACAAACCGAATACCCAATCTGGGACTTGTCCAGCCATCTATGTGAGCAATGGGTAGTAACTGTTCTTCTTGCCGTTGCCAACCTTTGAGCTCGTAGCGGTCTGGGTCGTACTGATAATATTCTTCTACCCCATAGGTTTGGTAGAATTCTAGCTTACGCTCCATTTCCTCTACATTGTTGCTAGGTGAGAGAATTTCATACACTACTTGGGGTGCAATATTGTCTTCTTGCCACTGTTTGTAAGACCCCCGTCGTCCTTTCGGTCTACCAAACACCACCATAATATCCGGTGCTACTGGTGAGATGAGGCGCGATTTTACCGGATACCATAACAAATCCCCTGCGACAAAAACGTTAGGGTCATCAGCAAACAGAATTTCCAGATTTTCCTTAATCAGAACAATCCAACGAAATTGTTCGGTATTGTCTGCCATTGGTTTACCGTCGCTGTCGGGGAAATGTAAGTCTGCATCGGTGGGGAAGAAGATGCTCATTGGTGAACCCAAAAGGACACAGCATTTTAATTGTAACGCGAGGCATATTTTTTCTGTAGGGGAGGCAAAATGCGGTGTAGATTTTCTGCCCGCATTATTGCCGTTGCGTGACGCTGCGAGAATATTTGAACGTAGCAATCAGACTTGTAACGTCACGCACCAATCACCGATTGTGACAATTGCGTAATATCAAATCTGGATGATTACTTATAATAAAATCTATGGACAATAAAAAACTTTATAAATTTTTTGTTAAACGGGACTGGGAAGAAGTTAATTTTTAGTATCGTAAGATACGTATAAAAAAACACTGCAAGTGAAAATATGACTAGTATCTTATTAAACACTCCTACCAGTGAATTGCAAGTCAATACAGACCCTGCTGCTGGTAAAAGAGAACCCGCAGTTGCAGCACTCAAAAATGGTGGTTTTATAAGTGTTTGGTCATCTGCAAATCAAGATGGCTCTGGCATTGGCGTTTACGGGCAACGCTTTGATAACAATGGAACGCCAGTAGGTGATGAATTCCCAGTCAATACGACAACTGCTAAGAATCAATTTGAACCATCCATTGCTGCTCTCAACGATGGTGGTTTTGTGGTCACTTGGACATCCTATGGTCAAGATAGCGGTGACTTCAAAACATTTCGCGATCAACTTGCTGGGATGAAAATTGAAAGGGTTGAAAGCGAGCTTCAGGAAAGTGCAGGGGTGTTTGCTCAACGTTACGATGCTGATGGAACGCCTGTGGGAACTGAATTTCAGGTAAACACAAAAACAGTATGTCACCAACATCACTCCCAGGTAGCTGGTTTAATAGATGGCGGTTTTGTGGTGATCTGGGTTCAATATGCGCCATTAGTCATGTCGGTAATGGGAAGGGCTGGACATATCTCCGAAAGCGGTTCTTATTATGGTGGTAATGGGGTTTTTGGGCAACGCTACAATGCCGATGGCACACCCGCAGGTGGTGAATTTCAAGTAAACCCGCGAAGCGCTTCCATTGCATTGAACTCAAGGGTATCGGTTGCGGCTTTAAGTAATGGTGGTTTTGTCGTGACTTGGTGGGTTCAGGCTTGCTATGCACGACTGTACAATGCTGATGGAACCCCCGCAACCGGTGAATTTGAAGCTGACCGCACGATAGGTTTCGCAAAGGTCACAGGTTTGAGCCAGGGTGGCTTTGTGGTAGCTTGGGGCTATAGGGGCATCGTTCAAGCCAAGATTTACAATGCTGAAGGCTCCCTCACAAATACCATTCAAGTGAGTACAACGGCTGTTCAGGGGCAAGATGTAGCCAAGGTCACGGCTTTGAACGATGGTGGTTTTGTGGTCGGTTGGAACTTTCACAATGCGGACGAAAACATTAACCACCTTTGTGCCCAGCGTTATAATGCCGATGGAACTCCCGTAGACGGTGAATTTCGCCTCAACCAGAAAACTGCTGGGGCTTTTGCACTTACCACTCTCAATGACGACCGAATCGTGGCTTGTTGGGTAGGTCAAGGTGCAAAGATTGAAACTGCGGGTCTTGTGGCAACTGTTGAGTGGTTGTCCAGTAGCCAATATGACACAGGAACCTTTAGCGGTTTTGACTTAGATGATTCGGGGAATTGTTTGGAAACCCATGTGGGTGGAGGCAAGCTTTACTATCGGGTGGGAACAATTAATAGCGATAAGACTATTAGTTTTGGTACCAGTACCCGATATGCTAATGGGACAACCACAAGTGTTGCTTTAGCAGAGGACGGTAATTTTGTTGAGGTTCACACCTCTGGAGGAAACTTATATTCCAGGGTAGCCAAGGCTAACTTCAGCAGCAAAACCATTGAGTGGAAAACTGATGGCACTCCCTATCAGCAGTATGATACGGGAACCTATTGCAGTGTGGTTGTTGACAGCCAAAATAATTGTTTAGAAATCCACACCGGGTCTTCAGGTCTTTACTATCGCATCGGCAAAGTCAACTATACCTCTAAAACCATTGATTGGGGTGCAGGTAGTACCTTAATCAGTCAGGGAAATTATAGCCAGTGTAGTTTAACGATGGATGCTCAGGGTAATTGTGTAGCTACAGCCGCAGGCAGTGGTCTTATTTATGCCCATGTCGGTAAGTTTACTGGTAGTAATGCGGAGTGGGGCGAAAGCAATCAATTTGAGCAAGGTTCATTAACCAGTGTTGCCTTGGATAATGCTGGCAATTGTATCGAAACACACACCAAAGATAATCGTCTTTATTACTGTGTTGGCAAGCTTGATAGTAGCACCAAGACAATCACTTGGGATGAAGCGACGCAATACTCACAGGACAATAATCAGAGATATTCCTTTACTCATGTTGCTTGTGACTCTCAAGGAAACTGTTTTGAAATTCATGTAATTGCTGGTTCCCCCAATCGGCTTTTCTATCGTCCAGGAACATTAATTCCTGCGGCTCCAGTACAAGCAGAAATACCTGTACAAGAGGAATCTTCAGGTACTGGACCTGCTCAAATTTGGGCAACTATTCGCTAATAATTTGCCCTGTCCCTCAAAAAACTACATGAGACATCTGGTGAAAATTAAATATGCATTGTCCAAAACCCTTGTTCGGTGACGTTGCATTGCAACGTCTCTACATTCTTTTCCACCAGATGTCTATTTGTAGGGGTGCAATGCTTGCACCCTAGATATGGGATATTTTAAAAATTGGAAGTCCCTTAATGAACATAAATAAATCTTCAACTGCCAATTTTATGTAAAATAAACGGGCAAGATGCCCGTACCACAATCGGGCAAGA
>JASJCJ010000314.1 GCA_030066045.1 Calothrix sp. MO_167.B12 | reverse complement strand
ATTACAGGCAATTTAATTTTATTACCCATGACTGGGTTGTTTTTGAACTGAGGAAAAACAAAACTCCGCATCCGACCACGTTTTTTAAATCTGGGAAATCCAAAGTTACGTTCCCACATCGAAGTAAAAGCTGTTTCAACCCTCTTTAGTGTCTGTTGCAGAACTTGGGATTGAACCTTTTTAAGATATGGGTATCGTTTTTTAGCCTCAGTTAATGCCTTAGCTTGACTGTTGTATGTAGGTCTAGGAGCGTCAGCAGGAATAATGTACTGACTTGTGAGAGAACATGAATTGACATCACACTTACGGGAATTATACCAATCCTTTCGCTCGCCCAAAGCATAGTTATATACTTGGCGGTTTGTCTCTAGCCAATCTTCAAACAATGATTTTTGGTCAGCAGTAGGTTTTAGCTTAAATTCATAGGTGAGTGTAAATGTCATTCTCGTCACCTCCTATTCAATTATACAGCATTTCTATCTATCGTCAGAATAAAAGATAAATCAATGTGACTAAAGTCACTCGTGTCGCTTATATCCCAGGTCGTGCATACTCTGGGTTTTACGCTTACCGTAGGTTTCTTATAACTTTGACGAATCACAGGCATTGAGATCCCCAACTTCTATCCTAGGAATCTCCATAATGTGCAAAGATTGATTCAGAATCGGGGATCTCTTACCTACTAGTTCCCTAGAAGAAAATTTCACAACCAAGCATGAAAATATATCTCAAGTACGGCTCCCACACCTAAGCTGTCAACTAAAAACTAACAACTAACAACCATTTTCAAGCTAGATAACTCAAATATCTAATCTGCTATACTTAACAACTTACTTTTCCCTGGATTCATCAACCCATGAGGATCTACCATTTTCTTAAACTCTAAATGTTCGGGATCAATTGCCCTTTTCCACCCTTCTTCAATCAGATAAGAATGGGGATTGGCAATAAACACCCCTCTTTGTTCGTGATAGCGGATAATCTCATACAGACGTTCTTCAGTGGTATAACGTACTAGCTGCAAGCCTGGATTAGCAACTGCACCATTGGCACGAATAAACTCTAAATGCATCATCACCTCATCCCCGAAGTGATGATACATATGCTCAATGGTTTGTAAATTATCGTTAGGGAATATACTTTGCAAATATGTAATGGTAGGATCTGCGTTTCTCGCATGTAAGGTAGTATGGTTCCAGGTAAATTCAGCTAAGTGTAAACCCTTACTAGCATCCACAGCTAATTTTTCATAGACTATCTTACCGCCATACTCTTGTAGCAAACCAGGTAATAATTCTAAACTGGGTTCGGCAATCATGAGTAATGCAACGTGAGTGCCCTCAGGAATATATTGCTGTAAGGCTGTAAAGTATTGAGAAATCGGCGATGCAAATACACCTATTTCCTTCTTAATCATGCCATCGGCCAAGGCGAGGGCTTGTCCAAATCGTACCGTTGTCATAAAGTCGTCAAAGGTAACGATTAACTCTGCCCAAGGATAAGCTGCTCCCAAAGGAATTTCTATTTCCGTAATAATACCGTTAATTCCCCAGGCATGATTGGCTTTTTGTACATCATCACCACGTAATTCAATCGTGCGGGGTTCATCTTCCATTGTCACCACTTTTAACCCCAACAGATTTCCCCTATCTTTTAACAACCCATATTGGATAGAACCAATCCCACCACTACCACCGGCGATAAATCCACCAATAGTAGCGGTGCGGTAGGTTGAAGGTGCCATTCGCATTTCCCAGCCAATTTCCTGCGCTTGTTTGTCCAAAGCCGCCAATTTCACACCTGCTTGCACCCTAGCTACTCCAGGTTTTACCCACAGAATTGAATGCATTTTGGTCATATCGACAATGACACCACCATGAAGAGGTACGCATTGCCCGTAATTTCCTGTACCCGCACCTCTGACGGTAACTGGTACTCCATGCTCCACGCAAGCTTTAGCAACCTTTAATACTTCGGCCTCATTAGCAGGACGGACAACTAAATCCCCTACCTTCCCTTGTAATGTTTCTACTAGTACTGGACTAAAGGTATGGTAATCTTGGGATAATTTTGCTACTTCGTGAGGGTTAGTAATAACTTCAATACCTGCTAAGGATAGGAGCAAGGCTTCTAAATCAAAGGATTTTACAGGTGTTACAGCCATGGTATTTTACCTTGTATTTACCTAACTTAAGTAGCGTTGGCGGCAACCACTCCCAACGGGAGTATTGCTGATACTGAGTTCACATTAATATCATGGTGAATTAGTCAAGGGAATTTGAGAATTATTATTCCCTAGCCCTTGCTTCATCCTTCTAAATTGCAATCTAAACTCAGACAAGCAGCCATTGCTAACACAAATTATTACACCTAAACTTGCTTCGGGAGTCAACCGCTACCCTTCACCGTAGAGACAACAGCGGCTTTTGAAAGTACCCCTTGTATCTTAAAAGAAGTGGAGGAATACGGAAGTCACACCTAAAAGCACACCTAAAAATACTTGGGAGTATGGTAGCCCCAACCCACATTAGCGTGTCTCTTACAGAGGAACTACGTTAACGCGCAGCGTGTTCTTTGCACTCAGCCATGCCCGTAGGACTTTAGGTGCAAAGAGCGCGTTAGAAACGTAGTACCTTCCCGTAGAGTAGGAAGAGAAAGAGAGGATAAATTGGAACTGGTTTACCCCACAAAATTAATGTGGTGGAGTAATAGCCCTAAAATCGAGTGAGCAATCAAAATTATATATTAAAACTGTTTTTTGGAAATTGATAAGTAAAACGATCCACATTGAAACGATCCTTGTAATCTTGCTGGTTGATTGCTTGATTTACAACCGCAGTGTACATTCTAAAACTAACTTTTGATTGACAACGGAATAAGGTTGTATTTCTAAGGCGCGACTAAATGCTTGGATTGCTTGATGGTATTTTCCTAAGGCCGCTTCACACAAGCCGATACCATGAAGTGCGCCAAAATGTACGGGATTGATTTCTATTACCTTCTTGCAGTCTGCCAAAGATTTTTGATAATCACCAATACTGTAATAAAGGAAACCACGGCGATTCCAAGCTTCGGCAAAATCGGGTTGCTCTTTTATCAGTCTATTAAGTAAAGTTTCTGCTTGATTAATTTTCCCTGCATCCATTAACTTTTGGCTGCGTTCAATCATCTCCAAACCATAAATGCCTTTTTGCTGGAACCAAATACGCCATAATTTTTTCGTCGCTTCTTCTCGAATTTCTTCATTAGGATCTCGAAGATTTTCAAGTAATGGTTGAATAAATAAAAAATCCATGAATTTGTAGTTAGTAAATATTGCGGAGTAATCAGTGCTATAAAAAATATTCTATAAGAAAAATTTAAAGTTAATTTTAAGTTTTCACTAGAAAATTGCAAAGAATAGAAGTAGTTTTAATTTCTTGTACTTTTTTATGCTTTTTCTTGCATCAGTAATACTTGTGCAATCAATCATAGTGATTGATTTTAGGCAGTTACAATTAGGATTTACACAACTGGCATATTTTTTCTGTAGGGGAGGCAAAATGTGGCGTAGTTTTCTGAGCGAAAAATAAACTGGATACAAGCCCCCAAATTTATCCGTATTATTGCCGTTGCGTGACGCTGCGAGAATATTTGGACCTAGTAATCAGGCTTTTAACCTCACACACCAATCACCGATGGTGACAATTGCATAAGTCCTGACAATAATAGCCTCACCCTTCGGTGGTGTAGGTGCAAGATATCAGTAAACCTAAAAATAAGTGTTAGGTGTTAGGGGTAGGATAATTTTCATCCTTAGTTATGGATGAGATGATGGGGTGATAAAGTAATAAGTAATAAAGAAAAATTAGTCCCCTTATCTCCCCACACTCCCCACATTCCTCATAAGGAACCCCCGGTATGCGGGAAACCCAGAGTATGCACGACCTGGGAGGGAAGCGACACGAGCGAATTTATTCGCCGTGTTCCTTGATCATCATATCAATATAATCTCTTAGCCGTTCCTGCCAGTTAGGGATGGCTTTCAGCTTTTCTAGCTGTCCTTGTCTGGGTTTAAAACTTACAGGCTTTGTACCTAAAGGCTTATCCCCTATTGATTTTGCACGGTGCTGATTATCTTTCCGGAATGGCATTGAATATATTTGTTTATGGTAGTATACTAGCATACTAACAATAATTGAAAGGTCGGTCAATGGCTAAAAAGAAAGACAAGAAAAACGAAAAACCGATGGGTGTACAGCAGATGCTGCTATGCCCAAGTAAAGAGACTAAAGCAATATTGGATTACCTTTGTCAGCAGTCAGGAAAGCTCTATAATTGTGGGGTTTATTTTGCCCGCCAGACATTCTTTAAAACTGGCAAGTTGTCAACGGGTAAGTTTGACTTGATATATGAGCCTACTGTTTCTAAGACTACGTTGGCTCAGTCGATGCCCTCAGCCCCTATGCAGCAAACTTTGATGTCAGTTGCTGAGGCGTTTAAATCCTACAAGAAACTGAGAAAAAAGTTCTCTGAGAAAACCTTGTATTTTAAGCCCAAGCCCCCAACCTACTTGAAAGGTTCAAAACTGTTCAAGGTCGCATACCCTAACTCTGGGGGGCAAAAGCCAAAATTAATTAATGGTCAGTTAAGGTTTTCTCTTGGGCTAACAGTTAAAAGATGGTTCGGAGTGAGCGAGTTTTTCTTACCAATGCCCTCAAATCTTGATTTCAAAAAGGTTAAAGAATTTACTATTCTTCCCAAAAACGGCGCGTATTATCTAGAGTGTAGCTACGATCTAGCACTACAAACGCCGGAGAATTTAGATTTTGACCAAGCTCTATCCATTGATTTAGGAACAGCCGATAACTTAGCAGCTTGCGTTGATACCTTGGGCAACTCTTTCTTGGTGGATGCCCGCCACATGAAAGCGATGAATCAACTATGGAACAAGAAAGTTGCTACATATAAAGAAGGTAAGCCACAAAGCTTTTGGAACCAATGGCTTGACCGGGTAACACGCAAGCGTAACCACCAGTTAAGGGACGGTATTAACAAGGCTGCTAAGTTAATCGTTGACCATTGTTTAAAGCACGGGATCGGCAACCTAGTAATAGGATGGAACGAAGGGCTAGTAACTGTTATCTAATTTCTACCCATAAATGGACAAATGTACCCATTTTGTCCAGATATAGGGGTTTACTTTAATACATATTTACGGTAACGAAGTCGGACGACATTGTTGCCCTTTACCCCAATTCAATTTTTAAGAATTAATAATTCTGCCATTGACACCACTTATAAATAGTAACTTGATGATATGGTTAAATTTGGAGAACAGATAGATAGTTTAAAGTACTATCGATACCTTTATAATAATTTGAAAAAACGATTGGGGTTTTAGTTATACAAGAGCAGGCGGGAGGACAATTATTATACAATGTTACTCGGATTCAAAACAGAGTTAAAACTAAATAACTATCAAAGAACTTTTTTATTGAAACATTGTGGAGTTTCTAGACATGCTTGGAACTGGGGATTAGCATTAACGAAACAAATCTTA
>JASJCJ010000076.1 GCA_030066045.1 Calothrix sp. MO_167.B12 | reverse complement strand
TATTAGGGGAAGAATTTGTTGATTTTTCTGCAATATCTGATTTAGTAACCTTACTAGAACAGCAAGAAAATAACTAAAAAACCGCTTGCCTGTATCTCATGAAACAAATAGACAAACGGTTTTCACTGATGAATTAGTTGCAGGTTAGCCAATTATCAATCTATGTTTCATAAACTATTGGGCGCAAAAACTATTGTTCACAAGCATTGCACCCCTAAACACTGATTAATTATTTGCCGAAGCAGCAAGCTCCGCTAACCGTTCCTGTTGGTCTTGAGATATACAAGACTGAACCATATCCTCTATATTCCCTTCCAAAGCAGGGGTAAGGGAAAAGTTCTGACTCAAACGATGGTCAGTAACACGGTTATCTTTGTAATTATAGGTACGTATTTTCTCGGAACGTGCTCCGGTTCCAACTTGCGATCTCCGCATGGAAGTCACGGCTTCCTGTTGTTCCCGCAATTTCATTTCATACAGTTTGGCACGTAAAATTTGTAACGCCCGTTCTTTATTCTGTAACTGGCTGCGCTCTTCTGTACAGAAAATACGGATACCAGTGGGTTTGTGGTACAAATCAGCCGCCGTTTCTACCTTGTTGACGTTTTGTCCACCCGCACCACCAGAACGCGCTGTAGACATTTCAATATCTTTGGGATCAATGTGAATTTCTACATCATCCACTTCTGGCATTATCGCCACTGTAGCTGTAGAAGTATGTACCCTTCCCCCGGCTTCTGTGACTGGTACCCTTTGTACCCGGTGTACCCCAGCCTCAAACTTGAGTTTACTGTAAACGCTCTCCCCTTGAATTTCTAAAATAGCTTCTTTAAAGCCACCCATTTCCGCTAGGGATTCGCTGACTAGCTTCACTCGCCAACCTTGGCTATCAGCATATTTAGAGTACATCCGCACCAAATCGCCAGCCCAAATACTAGCTTCATCACCCCCAGTTCCGGCACGAATTTCCAACATGATGTTTTTATCATCATTGGGGTCACGGGGTAACAACAGAATTTTCAGACGTATTTCTAGCTCTACAATTTTTTCTTCTAATTCTTGAACTTCCAAAGCTGCCATTTCTTGGAGTTCCGCATCACCTTGAGATTCTTTTAAAACCTCTTGAGCACCCACTAATTCTGATGTAGCCGTTTTCCAAGTTTCGTAAGTATTTACCACCTCTTCTAACCCAGAGCGAGCCTTTGCCACCTTTTGATACTCATCTGGATTGTTGGCAGTATCGGGATCGGCAAGACGACGGGTTAATTCATGAAAAGTTTGTTCGACAGATTTGAGTTTCTCCAGTAAATATGTTTCAGCCATGACGAGTGCTTTTACTCCTTAAAAAAATAACAACTTGGCTCACCCAAAAATAACAAGCGACCCAGCACAGGCAGGGTCGTCATGAAAGCAGAGCCAAACCGCTATTTTTTCGTGCCTTTGCCAGCAGAGCGATCGGTATTTTTCATACCATACTTACGGAGGAAGCGATCTACGCGACCTTCTGTGTCAATAATCTTCTGGGTACCAGTGTAAAAGGGGTGGTTTCCAGACCAAACATCTACGTGCAATTCTGGCTTGGTGGAGCCAACGGTCATCACTACTTGCCCGTTGCAGTATACTTTAGCCTCTGGATACCACTCTGGATGAATATCAGGTTTAGCCATTGTTCCTTTGGTGGTTTATCTATAACAATTATAACTTTTTGCTTTGGCTGTTTTTGCCGAGGTTTAGATTTTGCCAATAATCCAAAATCTAAAATCCAAAATTGATTAACGCTTGGAGTACTGGGGTGCTTTGCGAGCTTTGTGCAAACCGTACTTCTTACGTTCTTTCGACCGGGGATCGCGGGTGAGGTAGCCTTCTGTCTTTAAGGGGGAGCGATTTTCTGGGTCTAACTGACACAGGGCGCGAGCTACTCCTAAACGAATGGCATCGGATTGTCCGGTTAAACCACCACCTTCGGCTTTGACCAAAATGTCATACTCACTTTCTAAACCGAGGGTTTCTAGGGGTGCTTTTATTACTCCCAAATAATTTGCATTGTATTGGAAATAATTTTCCCCGTCTTTGCCATTCACTTTTAGTTGACCGCTACCAGGTACTAAACGGACCCTAGCCACTGAGGATTTGCGACGACCTGTACCCCAGTAAACGGCGCGTCCGCTATCTATATCTGTTGCTTGCATTAATTTTCTACTCCTGGAATTGTGTTAATTTTCATTTCTTGGGGCTTTTGAGCCGCATGGGGATGGGTGGGACCTGCGTATACTTTGAGTTTGGTAAATAACTGTTTACCTAGGCTATTTTTCGGTAACATCCCTTTGACTGCTTTTTCAATAATCCGCTCAGGAATGCGCCCTTGCAGATGGGCAAAGGTTTCTGTTTTCATCCCCCCAGGACGACCAGAGTGGCGGCGGTAAAGTTTTTGACTGCTCTTTCTTCCGGTGACAGTAACTTTTTCGGCGTTAACGACAATCACAAAATCCCCTGTATCCATATTCGGGGTGTAGTGGGGTTTATTTTTACCCCGCAAGACCATAGCAATTTCACTAGCTAAACGACCGAGACGTTGGTCTGCGGCATCTATGACGTACCAATTTTTTTCCATGGTACTACCTGAAGGTAGGTATGTTTTGTTCATGGTAGTTTTGATGGGTGAATATTTGTGTGCAATATTAAAACCAATTTTAGGCAGTAATTTCCCCTGGTATTGTGTCAAAAAAATACTGGGGTTGGGTATCGTACCAGACCTGGGGAGAAAAGGGGAAGTCTGGATAACCCACTCTTAATAAACATAAACCTTGGGCGGGTGCAGCATACTTGACTTGTTCCCGCAGTTGATTTTGCCAAATATAGGTAAATTTTTCTACGGATAGTTTACCAGTACCTACTTGGACTAACATCCCTACCAATAGCCGCACCATGCCATATAAAAAACCATCTGCCTGAATTTCAATAGTCATCAATGCTCCTTTGCGGATACATTGTGCTGCTTGCACTTCTACCCAGGAATGTTTCCGTCCTGAGTTGGAGCGATGAAAAGCTGCTAGATGATGGTGCCCAATTAAGGGTTTTAGGGCAGCTTGGATGAGGGATTCATCCACAGGTACATAATAATAATGCCAAGTGAATGGTCTTAAAAACAAGTTTGGTTTTGCTTCTGTATACAAGGTGTAGCGATAGCGGCGATAGGCGGCACTAAAACGGGCGTGCCAATTGCCATCAACCTTGGCGGATGCACGAATGAGAATATCCTCTGGTAAGTAGCTATTGAGGATGGTTGCCCATTTGTGGGCTGGGATGGTGACTGTGGCATCAAAATGAGCTACTTGAGCCGCAGCATGAACCCCAGTGTCAGTCCTACCCGCACCGTGGAGGGTGGCTGGATAACCTAATACCGTAGCGATCGCTGTTTCTATCTCTTCTTGGATAGTACGTTGTTGTGGTTGCCTTTGCCAGCCATGAAAATGAGTGCCCAGGTATTGTATTACCAGGGCGACTCTCTGGGTTTGTGTGGGCAAGGCTTCTAACATAGAATTTTTGTCCCTTGTCATCGGTCACTACTAATGACAAATGACTAACGACTTAAACCAATTCGATAATTGCCATTTCCGCATTGTCGCCACGACGGGGTACGGTATGGTAAATCCGGGTATAACCCCCGTTGCGATCGCCATAACGTTCGCTGGCTTGCTCAAATAGGGCGTGAACTAGTTGCTTATCGAACAAGTAACCCAAGGCTTTACGGCGGGCAGCTAGGGAGCCGTCCTTTGCCAAGGTAATCATTTTGTCTACTTCAGAACGCAGTACTTTAGCCCTAGCCATGGTAGTGGTAATCCGACCATTACGGATCAATTCCGTCGCGAGCGATCGCAACAAAGCCCGACGCTGATCAGCGGGTTTACTGAGTTTTTTTACACGGCAGCGGTGACGCATAATACATTAATCATGATTAAGTTTGCATTTAGGAGATTTCCAGAATTAAAATTACCACAGGGTCTGACAAGTCACATTGCAAATCCATTATTTTAGGGGCGCAATGCTTGTGTCCTCTTCACTGGTAAAATTATTCTCATAAATCACCTTAGTTATTTTTACCAGACCTTTCTTGGGGCAGAGTAATACCTAAGCGTCGCTGCAAAGCTTCAACAACTTCTTCGGCAGATTTCTGACCAAAGTTCTTAATTTCTAACAGGTCTTCTTGTGTGAAATCCAACAGGTCTGCCACCGAGTTAACCTGGGCTCGCTTCAGACAGTTATAAGCTCGCACTGAAAGCTGTAACTCTTCAATGGGAATTTGAGCCGTTGGATCTTGGTCAACATCCACCACAGTATCCGTTTGTTCGATGGAAATATCTTTTAACGGATTAAATAAGTCTACTAAAAGAGTGGCGGCGGATGATAGTGCTTCTTGGGGATTGAGGCTACCATTTGTCCATACTTCTAATAAAAGTCTGTCCTTGGGTATGCCTCCTTCCGTCCGGGCTTCTTCCACACTATAATTGACCTTACGCACCGGCATGAATATGGAGTCAATCTGGAGAAAGTCTAAGGATGTAGCTTCTTCCCTACCCCTTTCCACGGTACGATAACCAGTGCCTTTCTCAATGCGAAATTCCATCTCCAATTTTGCCCCTTCTGCTAAGGTAGCTATATATTGGGTAGGATCGATTACCTCCACTTCACTGGGTAAATCAAAATGGGCGGAGGTTACTGTTGCTGGGCCTGTCACCAATAACCGCCCAATTTGGGGTTGGGCAGAATAGCTTTTGAGGATTACTTCCTTCATTTTCATCAGGATTTCCAGCACGTCCTCCCGCACTCCCGGCACGGAGGCAAATTCGTGGGTAACGCCGGCAATTCTCACAGCTGTAACTGCCGTACCTTCTAAATTTGAGAGCAACACCCGTCTCAAGGCATTGCCAATAGTCGTTCCCTGACCGCGTTCTAGAGGTTCTAGAATGAATTTACTGTAATGGCTCCTAATTTCATCACTACTAGTATCTACACATTCAATTTGAAATTGCGCCACGGAGTAGCCTCCCTTGTTTTCAGGTATTGCTAGCAGGCAAATCAATTGCCTCCCGAATTTAATTAATTCTCGCTATGGTCTGGATTACAAACTTCTGTTTTGTTAACCAATAAGTATCGTTTGTAACTTTCATCCCATGTGCGAGGGTTACTAATACTGGGTTTGTCTAGTCTATTAGATAGATATCAGACTGTGACTTTTACCCTCATGGGAAGCTGGTGCTCTACCCTCACTTTGCCTAGGTTAAATGTTATATTTAGTACTCAGACTCACCTTAATTGAGCTATTATCCCAGCGATCGCAGACAAGCACCATCCTTAGTTTTCTAGTCAATTGCCAAGGCAAGTTGCCAAAATTTACTCTGCTATTTGCCGAGCCATTTTGGCTAGTACGTCGCGGCAGAAATAAAGCAACAATTTATAAAAGGTCAAAGCTAGAAAACACTGTACTTTTGACTCCTTCGGAGTATCTCCTCCGGAGAGGCTGCGCCAACGCCATTTGCTTTATGCCGGGGAACCCCTTCGGGTTGCGCCACTTGACGGCAGTTGCTTCAATTCGGCAAAGCCTTTCGGCAGTTACTCCACTTGGGGAGACCCCAAGACCGTACTGCCTCACCAACGCACTGCCTCCTTTATGCCGGGGAACCCGTCCACCGCAGTGGCTTACCGTCCACCGCAATGGCTCAATGCGTGACTTTTGACTTTTGACTTCCGCGCAGCGGCACTAGTCACTTGCTGAGTAAGCCAATTGTTATTCTTAGTACTTAAACACGACGGCGTTTGGGTGGGCGGCAACCATTGTGGGGAATTGGGGTAATGTCCCGAATCAGGGTAATTTCCAGCCCAGCCCCTTGCAATGCTCTAATGGCAGTTTCTCTACCCGCACCAGGACCGCTGACCATAACTTCAATTTGGCGCATTCCTTGATCTATAGCTCTGCGAGCCGCACTTTCTGCTGCGGTTTGTGCCGCAAAGGGCGTACCTTTCTTTGCTCCCTTAAACCCACTAGAACCAGCACTTGCCCAAGAGATTGTGTCTCCATTTTGATCGGTAATGGTGACAATGCTATTGTTGAAAGTAGACTGGATATAGGCAATTCCATTAGGAACGTTACGCTTTTGCTTTTTGCTACCGCCTTTCTTTGTTGGTTGTCGCGCCATATTCTTGTAGTTAAAAAATTAAATTACGATTTGCTAGTTATCCCTAGCATTGCTAAAAATTACTTACCAGGAGCCTTTTTCTTACCTGCCACAGTCTGTCTGCGTCCGCGACGAGTTCTAGCGTTAGTGCGAGTTCTTTGTCCCCTCACTGGTAAACCCATCCGATGACGGCGACCCCTGTAGGTACCAATGTCGGCTAGGCGCTTAATATTCATCGCCTCCCAACGTCTCAAGTCACCTTCGACTTGATAGTTACTCTCGATTTCGGCTCTCAGGGCTGCCACATCCCCATCACTCAGTTCTTTCACACGGGTATCTGGGTTGACTTTAGTAGCAGCTAAAATTTCTTGAGACCTAGTCAGTCCAATTCCATAAATATAAGTCAGACCAATTTCAATTCGCTTATCGCGTGGTAGGTCTACTCCGGCAATACGTGCCATCTTGGATTCTCTCCCTCTCGTTCTCCCTATTACGGACAGTTGATTTTAGTAGCGATTTATTGTGACTAAACTTACATCAATTTAGCAGTGTCGCCGCTATCCTTGACGTTGTTTGTGCTTGGGGTTGGAACAAATCACCATGACGCGACCACGACGTTTGATCGTGGTACACCTTTCACAAATTTTCTTCACAGATGCTCGGACTTTCATGGACTTCCTATTTGACTGCAAATGTTAAATTATAGCATTTTTTCAGAAGATAGTCAGTTAAGTTATGACAAGCATCACTGACTAATTTTATGGTATATTTATCTACATATCACTACTTCTTACGCAATCTATAAGTAATTCTGCCTTTGCTCAGGTCATAGGGGGTGAGTTCTACCTTGACGCGATCGCCTGGCAAAATTTTGATATAATTACGGCGAATTTTGCCAGATATATGAGCCAACACGTTAAAGCCATTGTCTAGGTCAACGCGAAACATGGCATTAGGCAAAGATTCCGTCACCGTGCCTTCCATCTCAATTAAATCTTGTTTAGACAATTTGTTTTTTCCTCAACTCAACAATCTCTCGTTCCCGTGCATTAACCTTTCAGTTTGCAAGAGAACATATTTATCTTTTTTTGGCAACAGTTTATTAATATATCTTAATCCAAATTTGATATTTGTTTTCGAGTAGAGGTTGGGGCGGAGCTAAGGTGGACGGTAACGAGCAACAGTTGAAATTGCTATTGTCACCGTTAACTTTAACTCCTTGCCGATTGAACCATTTAAGAGTTGACAACAGCTTTTAACTCAGTTGTGACTTCTTCTTGGGACTGATTACCATTGACTACAACTAGCATCTCCTGCTGCCGATAGTAGTCAATCAAAGGAGCGGTGTCCGAACGATAAACTTCTAGACGGCGACGGATTACTTCTTCTGTATCGTCCTTACGTCCTCGCTCTAATAGGCGGGCTACTACCACATCATCAGGTACATCAAGATTAACTACCTTCTGCTGGGATTGATTCAATTCTTGCAGCAATTCTGCCAGAAAAGCTGCTTGGTTGACCGTGCGAGGAAACCCATCTAAAATCCATCCAGTTTGAGCATCCTCTTGACTGAGGCGTTCCTTAACCATATCCTGTACCAAGCCATCAGGAACTAATTCTCCCTGATCCATATAGCCTTGTGCTTTTACTCCCAGGGGAGTTTGCTCCTTTAAAGCTTGGCGTAAGATGTCACCTGTAGAAATATGAGGTATGTTCCAGTATTCGGCTAAGGTTTGAGCTTGAGTTCCTTTACCGGCTCCTGGAGGTCCCAAGAAGATAAATCGCGTCATACAATTTTGGATGTTAGATTTTGGATTTTAGATTGTGGATTGGTTCCACAGATAAATCTGCCAAGTTTGGATTTTAGATTTTAGATTTTGGATTGATTCCACAGATAAATCTGCTGACTCTGTACCACTGAGGAATTGATAGTGGCTATTGTTTCACCATCCCTTCATACCGTTGAGAAATAACGTAGGTTTGCACCTGTTTCGCCGTGTCAATTGCTACACCCACTAAGATTAATAGGGAAGTTGCTCCCAATCCTCTAAAGGTTGGTACCCCTAAAGCCCTTTCTAAGGCTGTGGGGATAATAGCAATTAAGCCTAAGAAAATTGCACCCAGAAAAGTCAGGCGATTTAGCACCCGTTCAATGTATTCACTGGTGGCTTTACCAGGACGAATACCAGGAATACTAGAACCCATTTTTTTCAGATTCTGTGCCACATCTACTGGGTTGACAATCAAAGAAGAATAAAAATAGCTAAAGAAAACAATTGAAACTAAGTAAACTAGGGCATAAAACCAAGATTGGGAGCCGCTAGGACTTAAATAATTGCTAGCAAAACTGGAATAATTGGGATTATTAACGAATCTTTCGATCAACAAAGGTAAACTTAAAATAGCAGCGGCAAAGATAATTGGCATTACCCCACCTTGGTTCAGACGCAAGGGTAGATAACTACGCTGTTCTGCTAAAACTCTACGACCTACTTGGCGGCGAGCAGAAATAATGGGGATACGGCGAATACCTTCTTGAACAAAGACAATACCGACAATGGTAATCAGGAATAGTAGCAACAGCACAATCACGCGACCAACTATTTCCCGACCTCCGGTTTGGACGAAATCCACAGTGTCCCCCAAGGCTTTGGGTAGGGTAGCGACGATGTTGACAAAAATCAACAATGATGCTCCATTACCTACTCCCCTCTCGGTAATTACTTCAGAAGCCCACATGACAAACATTGATCCTGCAACCAAAGCGATCGCAGTTTCTGCCACAAACACCGGACCATAGTTCAAAGCATATCCTCGTAGCCAAATGGAGGCAATAAAAGTACTTTGAATCATCGCCCACACCAAAGATACATAGCGGGTAATCTGGGAGATTTTCCTTCTTCCCGCCTCCCCTTCATTTTTCTGTAAATTTTCTAAAGCTGGAATGGCAGCGGTGAGCAATTGAATGATAATTGAAGCATTAATGTAAGGCAAAATCCCTAAGGCAAATACCCCTAAGGCAGAAAGTCCGCCACCGGAGAAAATGTCGAAAAAGTTCAACAATTGGTTATTACCTTGTAAAGCCGCCGCAAAACGATCGCGGTCTATGCCCGGTATGGGGATATGATTGCCAAAGCGAATCAAAATGAGAATACCGATGGTGACAAGCAGCCGACCCCTCAGTCCTGCTGCTTGTGCCATCTGCATAAAAGTTTCTTGGGCAGTTGGTGGTTTTTCTCTACTAATACTCATAGTTAGACTACCTTGATAGTGAAGTAGGGCACTGGCAGGATGCAGCGATCGCAAAAGTCAGGCCTACTAACCTTACTTTAATACTTCACAACTCCCACCAGCTGCCTCAATTTTGCTCCGGGCTGTAGCTGTAAAAGCTGCGGCTTGCACTTTCAGGGGTACATTTAATTCCCCATTGCCCAAGACTTTTAATGGACCCTTGGCAGCAGTTAATATGCCTGCTTCCCGTAATGAAGCCAAATTAACCTCTGTATTGGCATCCAGAGAAGCTAGCTTTTCTACATTGATCGTAGTGTAAACTTGCCGATTCACCATCGGAAAGCCCTTTAATTTGGGTATACGGCGGTACAGTGGCTGCTGACCACCTTCAAAACCTGGTCTAGTACCGCCACCAGAACGAGAGTTTTGACCCCTCATCCCTAAACCCGCACTAGCACCTTGACCAGCAGCTATACCACGTCCCACACGGCGGCGACGTTTTTTAGAGCCTGGTTGTGGCTTGGCATCTTCAAGTCTCATAATTGACAAATCCTGTGGATTTTGTGATTTTTTCTACTTTTTTCAGTATGTAAGTGGGAACAAACTATAAATATTAAAATGGTTTGTCTACTACTACCTACTTAGGAGCCTCCAGATAAAAAAACATCCCATAGTTATCAGGCAACAAAACATGTAAACTTCACTGTCAACTGTCAACTGTCAACCGTTCTTGTGGGATAATTTATTTCCTGGAGTTCCCTTAAACACTGTAGAGATTCTCTCGGGGGATACCACGTTCTTCTGCTACATCCGCAAAGGTACGCAAGCTGGAGAGGGCATTAACAGCCGCCCTGGCATTATTCAAGGGATTATTAGACCCAAGCTGCTTCGCCAAGATATTGCGTATCCCTGCTAATTCCAATACCGTTCTCACCGCACCACCGGCAATTACACCAGTACCAGGAGCGGCTGGACGCATGATGACTTTGGCACCACCGCCAATACCATTGACTGGATGGGGAATCGAATTAGACTTGGTAATGGGAATATCAACTAAATGTTTTTTGCCATCGGCTACACCTTTTTTCACAGCACCGATAACGTCGGAGGCTTTACCAACCCCTACTCCCACTTGACCCCGTTCGTTACCCACGACGACGATCGCCCGGAAGCTGAGTTTTTTACCTCCTTTGACCACCTTGCTGACCCGTCGGATTTGAATTACCCGTTCTTGCCAGTTGGTTTCTTCTTTTTTTGCCCGGTTAGTTTTACGACGACCAGTTGCCATATTTTATACCTCATGTTGATTGCCATTTGTAATTTGACTAATGACAAATTTTAGAAATCCAAACCAGCTTCCCGTGCTGCGTCCGCTAGTGCTTGAATCCGACCATGATAGAGGTTACCACCGCGATCGAAAACAACTTGAGTAATTCCCTTTTCTTTGCTGCGGGTGGCAATTAGCTTGCCAACTTCCTGGGAAGCATCACAGTTACCTCCAGAAGCTAATTTAGATTTCAACTCTGGTTCAACGGTGGAGGCTGCTGCCAAGGTGTGATGAGCTGTGTCATCAATCACTTGGGCATAGATATGTTGGTGGGAACGAAACACAGCTAAACGGGGACGTTCTGCAGAACCAAATACCTTGCCACGGATGCGTCGATGACGGCGTTGTTTGGATTGTTTACGAGTAAGTTTCATTACTTCTTACCACCCTTACCAGTCTTACCAGCTTTACGTCTGACAACTTCGTTAGCATAACGGATGCCCTTACCCTTATAAGGTTCTGGGGGACGAACATCACGAATTCTTGCTGCGGTATTGCCAACTATTTCTTTGTCATAGCCACTGACAATCACATTAGTATTATTTTCCACGGCAAATTGAATCCCGTCTGGGGGAGCAATTTGCACTTGGTGGCTATAACCAATGTTAAGGATCAAATTTTTACCTTGTACCTGTGCCCGATAACCGACTCCTTGGATTTCCAGACGGCGTTGAAAGCCTTGGGAAACTCCCTCAACCATATTGGCAACTAATGTTCGGCATAAGCCATGCATTTGTCGAGATTGACGGGAGTCATCGCGACGGTTGACCAATATTGTTTCCCCTTCCTGAGAAACGGTAACATTTCCAGGTAGTTGACGGGAAAGTTCTCCTTTGGGACCTTTCACCGCTATATTGGTGCCGTCAATGGTGACTTTTACCTTGGCTGGAACCGTAATCGGTTGTTTTCCGATGCGAGACATAACTCTCCTTTGTGATTAGTTATGAGTTATTCGTTGGGATGCTAATGACCAACAACCACTGACTACCAGACATAACAAAGCACTTCACCACCGACATTTTGGCGACGTGCTTCCCGGTCTGTCATAATGCCACTAGATGTGGAAATAATGGCAATACCAATGCCACCTAATACTCTGGGTAAGTCTTTTTTATTGGAATAAACCCGCAACCCCGGTTTACTTACCCGCTTCAGGGCAGTAATTAAAGGTTGGCGATTTTTACCCTTATATTTCAGGGAAATCACTAGGTTGCGTTTTACCCCTTCACCATCTTCTTCAAAACCATTAATAAAACCTTCTTCCCGCAATACTGTGGCAATACTACGGGTCATTCTAGTAGCGGGCACTTGTGTTGTTTGATGCCGCGCTAGGTTGGCATTGCGGATGCGCGTCAGCATATCTGCAATTGTGTCGTTTGCCGCCATCGTTCCCTCTTTTAGATGAACTTATTGATCCCGAAAAGGCATTCCCATTTCTTTAAGTAAAGCGCGACCTTCTTCATCGGTTTTCGCTGTGGTAATGATGGATATATCCATCCCCCGAATTTGGTCAATGCTATCGTACTCAACTTCTGGGAAAATCAGTTGTTCCCTTACCCCTAAGGTGTAGTTACCGCGACCATCAAAGCTTTTAGGGCTAATGCCGCGAAAGTCACGAATTCTGGGTAAGGATAGATTGATTAAACGATCCAGAAAGTCGTACATTTTGCTACTTCTCAGGGTAACCATTACCCCCACAGGCATTCCTTCACGGATTTTAAAACCTGCGATCGCTTTTTTTGCCCTAGTAACTACAGGTTTTTGACCAGTGATTACAGCAATTTCACTCAGAGAGGCTTCCAGTGCTTTAGCGTTTTGAGAAGCTTCCCCCAAACCTCTGTTTACAGTTATTTTCACCAATTTCGGTACTTGATGAATATTGGTGTACTCAAACTGTTTCATCAGTTTGGGGACAATAGTTTCTTGATATGTTTTTTTCAGTCTAATTGACATAATTGTTTGTCCTGATTGTCCCTGGGCTTGGTCAGGGAAATAAAATTATGAGTTAGGAGTTAGGAGTTATGAGTTGACAGTTGACAGTTAGGATTTGGGTATTAAACTTTTCCTTGTCTCCTTGTATTCCCTGTTCTCTCCGCTTTGCTCCTCACTCTTTATCGAGAATTTCCCCAGTTTTTTTCAGCATACGTACCTTTTTTCCTGATTCAGTAAAGGTGTAGCATACACGGCTGGCAACGTTTTGCTTGGTAGAATAAAGCATGACGTTGGAGCTATGAATCGGAGCTTCTTGGGTAACAATGCTGCCAGATTCTCCTTCTGCCTGGGGTTTCATGTGTTTGGTTTTAATATTGACCCCTTTGACAATTACTTGGCTCATTTGTGGCAAAGCTCGGATGACTTCACCCACTTTACCTTTATCTTTACCAGAAATTACCTGGACTGTATCTCCAGTTTTGACATGCATTTTGTAAAATTTGGGCTGTTGCTTTTTGTTTGCCATTACAGCACCTCCGGAGCCAAAGAAACGATTTTGGTGAAGTTTTTGTCACGTAATTCCCGTGCCACTGGACCAAAAACCCGCGTTCCTCTGGGATTACCATCTTTATTGATGATCACTGCGGCATTATCGTCAAAGCGGATACTCATACCGCTGTCACGACGAATACTGTGACGGGTACGGACAATAACTGCCTCTACCACATCAGATTTTTTCACAGCCATGTTGGGTTGGGCATCTTTGACTACGGCGATCACTCGATCGCCGACGTGACCATAACGACGATTACCCGCTCCGAGTACGCGGATGCACATCAGTTTGCGGGCGCCGCTATTATCTGCGACATTGAGGTAAGACTGGGGTTGAATCACAACTATTCTCCCTTATGGTGTTGTTAAAAATTTAACAACTAATGATTTTAGTTATTGGTTACTTTGTGAGGACTTCTGTGACTTGCCAGCGCTTGGTTTTGCTCAGGGGTCTAGTTTCCTGAATACGGACGCGATCGCCCACTTTACAGGCGTTTTCTTCGTCGTGAACTTTGTAGCGCCGAGTTTTAACTACAATTTTGCCGTACCTAACATGGGGAGCGCGGTTTTCCACAGCAACTACTACGGTTTTTTGCATTTTGTCGCTCACTACCAAGCCGACTCGTTCTTTGATTGCCATAATTTCTTACTTACTCTTCTTGGTCAGCGGATTGACTCGCTGCTCTTTTACGCTCCGCTTCTACCGTTAACAATTGAGCCAGGCGGTGGCGGGAATGTTTAAATTGGTGAGGTTTTTCTAGTTGTCTGGTTGCTTTCTGCAAACGCAGTTGGAACAACTGTTTTTTGACAGCAATAATCTCGGATGCCAGTTGCTCGTCACTTAATTCTCTAGCTTCGGAAATTTTGGGAAGAGGCATAACCCTACTCCTGCTCCTGAGGTTCTTGCTCAGAACGCGTAATGAACTTAGTTTTAATTGGTAATTTGTATGCAGCTAGGCGCATTGCTTCCCTGGCTGTTTCTTCGGCAACGCCGGCGATTTCAAACATAATGCGCCCCGGTTTGACTACAGCTACCCAAAATTCTGGGGAACCTTTACCGGAACCCATCCGGGTTTCTGCCGGACGCATGGTAACTGGTTTGTCGGGGAAGACGCGAATCCAGATTTTTCCACCCCGGCGAATATAACGAGTCATTGCTCGTCGAGAAGCCTCAATTTGACGGGAGGTAATCCAAGAAGGCTCCTGTGCTTGGAGAGCAAAGTCGCCGAAGTTGATGGTATTACCACCTTTGGAAAGACCTTTCATCCGTCCGCGGTGTTGTTTGCGGAATTTAGTTCTTCTAGGACTTAACATAGTTTGTCAAGCAATTTTGGATTTTGGATTTTGGATTGACTAATGACCAAACAGTAATCGGTATCAGGCCTCCAAATTCTCTAAAGTGGAGGTGGAAAAAATTTTTTCCCGTAACCCTTGCCCCTCGATTTATCAATGAGGCAACTGATAACTGAAATGACTATCCTTCATTTGAACGGTCTTCAAACTGCTGGCGGCGACGCTGTTGTTGGCGACGGCGAGGTTCTTTGGTGGTAGGTGCTGGGGTTGTTTCTTCTTCTCCAGGGATAACTTCTCCCTTAAATACCCAAACTTTGATGCCGAGAATACCGTAAATAGTTTTTGCGGTGCAGTAGGCATAGTCGATGTCAGCCCTGAGGGTATGTAAAGGAACTCTTCCTTCACGAGTCCATTCTGTCCGGGCAATTTCTGCTCCGTTCAAGCGACCGCCAACTTGGATTTTAATCCCTTCTACCCCGGCTCTTTGAGCCCGTTGTATAGCTTGGCGTACCACTCTGCGGAAAGAAACCCGACGTTCTAGTTGTTGGGCAATATATTCCCCAATTAAGTAGGCATCGGCATCTACTCGTTGTACTTCAACTACATTGATGCGAATTTGACGCTGACCACCCAAAGCATCTTGTAGCCCATGACGTAATTTTTCAATACCCTGACCACCCCTACCTACTACTACACCAGGTCTAGCGGTGTGTACTTCTAGGTCTATTTGGTCTGCCTTACGCTCAATTTTGACATCAGAAATGCCAGCATTATTTTGCGTATATCTACCTAGTTCTTTGTCTATATATTGTCGTAATTTATAGTCCTCTTGGAGATATTTCACATAGTCACCAGGTTCGGCAAACCAGCGAGATTGGTGTTCTTTGGTAATCCCCAGACGAAAACCAATTGGATTAATTTTCTGTCCCACGAATGCTTCCTCGAAAATTTTTGATCAAAGGTAATTTATCCCGTCGCCACTTATTCTGTAGCACTTTCTGCTACGGATATGGTGATGTGGCAGGTTGGTTTGCGAATCTGATAAGCTCTTCCTTGTGCCCTTGGTTGAAACCGTTTTAATACTGGACCTTGGTCTGCGTAAGCTTGAGTAATTATTAACTCAGACCGCTCCAGTCCTTCATTATGCTCGGCGTTGGCTGCTGCACTTCTTAAAAGTTTCAGTATCGGACCGCAAGCCCGATAGGGCATGAATTCTAAGATAATCAGTGCTTCTCGGTAGGAACGTCCACGAATTTGGTCGAGTACGCGTCGCACTTTTAACGGGGACATACGCACATAGCGGGCGATCGCTTTCACTTGTTTGGTATCAGTTGCCATAATTCTCTCCATGTTTGTCATTGGTTAAATGACTAATAACTAATGACTACCTGCCTGCTTTTTTATCTTTGGAGTGTCCCCGATAAGTACGTGTAGGAGCGAATTCTCCTAACTTATGACCCACCATTTGATCGGATATAAACACTGGAACGTGTTGTTTACCGTTATGGACTGCAATGGTATGACCAACCATTTCTGGCAAAATAGTTGATGCCCTAGACCAAGTTTTAATTACTTGCTTTTCATTTTTTTCGTTCAGCTTTTCAATTTTGCTGAGTAAATGATCGGCAACAAAAGGACCTTTTTTTAGAGAACGACCCATAACTTCTACTTTGAATTTTGGAGTTAGGAATTAATCATTAAAAGCTAGGAATTAAGAGCTATGTTAGGTTTTACCCATAACTCATCACCTACGAATCATCATCACTAGTACCGCTACGGGTCAGTCAAAAGTCACGCATTCAAAAGTATGGTGAACTCTTGCTTTGACGTTTTATAAACCGTTGCTGTATTTCCGCCGACTTGTACTAGTTAAGCATTACGACCACCGCGACCCCGCTTAGAAGATTTACGGCGACGGCGTACAATTAATTTACTACTAGCTTTTTTGGGTTTACGTGTCTTTTTCCCTAATGCTGGTTTACCCCAAGGTGTCACCGGACCAGATCTACCAACGGGTGCCCGACCTTCACCACCGCCGTGGGGGTGATCTACTGGGTTCATCACGCTACCTCTAACTTTGGGACGGCGACCTTTCCAGCGATTCCGTCCTGCTTTACCAGCACTGAGGTTCCTAAATTCAGCGTTACCCACTTGTCCAATGGTGGCATAGCATTCCCGACGAATCATCCGCACTTCCCCGGAGGGTAATTTCAGGGTGACATAAGCCCCTTCTTTTGCCACTACTTGGGCTGTAGCACCGGCTGAACGCACGATTTGCGCCCCTTTCCCTGGGATTAATTCCACGTTATGCACGCTGGTACCTAAGGGAATCTTAGATAGGGGTAAGGCATTACCATCTTCTATGGGAGAATCTGGCCCAGCAATAATGGTGGTGCCAACTTTTAATCCAGTGGGATGTAGGATGTAGCGCTTCTCACCATCTTGGTAATACAACAAAGCAATACGAGCATTCCGGTTGGGATCGTATTCAATGGCTGCTACTTTAGCGGGAATATTGCGTTTATCTCTTTTGAAATCAATGATGCGGTATAACCGCTTGTGTCCACCACCCCGACGACGACTGGTAATTCGCCCCCGGTTATTACGACCTTTAGAGCGATGTACCGATCTAGTCAGAGATTTTTCTGGCTCGGTTTTGGTAATTTCCGCAAAGTCTGAGATTGTGACTTGGCGGGTACTGGGGGTGTAAGGACGATAAGAACGAGTACCCATAATGAAAATTTTGAATTGAGATTTTTTAATTTTTAGTTAGCAATTAGGAGTAGAGGGTGGAAGAATTAAACACTCCTAGCCCTAAACTCTCAAACCGTCAACCGTCAACCGTCAACTGTCAACTGTCAACTCCTAACTAATTACACTTCTGGGAATAGTATCTGTCTAATCTTCTCTTCATCCCCAGGGGCGACGGTGACAATAGCTCGCTTGTATTGGGGCTTATAACCAATAAATCTACCTACACGGCGTTTTTTCCGGGGAGGTAGCATTGTATTGACTTGGACGATTTTGACATCAAATAAATCTTCTATAGCCGCTTTAATTTCCGGCTTAGTCGCTTTTGGAGTTACTTCAAAGGTATATTTATTTTGCTCCATCAGCATGGTCGCCTTTTCAGTGACAATGGGGCGACGGATTAAGTCGGGAAGTTGGCGGGGGTCAAATTTATTCACTGTAGACCTCCTGAATTTTTTCTAAGGCTGATGCTGTAACCACGATTTTATCTGCGTGGAGCAAATCGTATACATTTAATTGATCAGCAATGATTAGTTTTACTTTCTCCGCGTTACGAGCTGAAAGGTAAACATTCTCGCTACGTGCCGATAAAATTAACAGAGTTTTTCCATCTGCTGGAGCACCCCAACGAGCGATCGCACCTACCAAATCTTTGGTTTTCGGGCGGGAAAATTGTTCACTAAATTCTTCAACTACAATCAAGTCTGACAGGCGACTGGCAAAGGCTGTACGCAGTGCTAACCGTCTTTCCTTCCGGTTCATTCTCAGGTTGTAATCCCTGGGTTTGGGACCAAAAATTACACCACCGCCACGCCATAGGGGTGAACGGATAGAACCAGCACGAGCGCGACCAGTTCCTTTCTGTCTCCAAGGTTTACGACCACCACCCCTCACTTCTGAGCGGGTTTTGGTGCTAGCTGTTCCCTGGCGAGCATTGGTCATTTGTCTTACCAATGCCCTGTGTACAATATGAGCTGCCGTTTCTTCTTTGGCAACCCGCAATTCAAAGGTCTTTTGACCGACCTGTTCTCCTTGCCAATTTTTTACTTCACACTCAAACATCTTTAGTGTCCTTCGTCAGTTGTCAGATGTCATTTGTCAGCTTGCCTCAGTATTATCCACGACACCTGACTGCTATTTTTTACTTCCCACTAAGTTTGCAGGTACTATATTTAGCAAGGCTCCCGGTTTACCAGGTATAGCTCCTTTTATCAACAATAGGTTCCTTTCTGGGTCTACTCGTACTACAGTCAGTTTGCGGATAGTCACCCGCTTACCCCCTAAACGTCCTGCCATCTTCTTACCAGGATAAACACGACCAGGTGTAGTACCAGCACCAATAGAACCAGGAGCTCTGTGGTTTTTAGAACCGTGGGACATTGGTCCTCGACCAAAATTGTGGCGTTTTTGGTTACCCGCAAAACCCCTACCAATGGTTTTCCCAATGACATCTACAATTTGACCGGCACTAAAAATGTCTGCCTTGATTTCTTGTCCTAAACTATATTCACTTGTATCATTCAGCCGATACTCCCGTAAGTGACGCAAAGCGGGGGCTGATGATTTTGTTAGATGACCGAGCAAAGGCTTATTCAATGCTTTGGGCTTAACTTCGCCATAACCTAGTTGGATGGCGGAGTAACCGTCGGTCTGCTGTGTTTTAACTTGTGTTACTGTGCATGGTCCTGCCTGGATGACGGTTACAGGAATGGATACTCCTGCTTCGTCAAAGACTTGAGTCATGCCCAGTTTCGTGCCGAGAATACCTACAGACACAGTTACTGGTTCTCCTTTTTATTTGTTATTTGAAGAAGTCGGATTTTAGCGAAGTTTGGGGTTAATGCCATTAGGGTGATTTACCTTAGCACCTCAGAAGTCAGGAGCGGCTAGGTTTTGCGGCTCCAACTTCTCTGGCTTCACACCAAGCAAACTTACTATTGCGTAAATCCGCTGACTGACACTGATTACATTACCAGAACAGCCAAAGTTTTCTTCCCTCAGGGAAGAAAGTACTATTGCATAGGGTTGAGGCTTAAATGCATTACTTCTGATGGTAGTAATGCCTACCTACCATTGCTTTGGCACTTTCTGGTTGGAGTCAGGACTTAAGTAGCAAACTACTCAGTATCCTTTGACTAAGTCTTAAGTAATGCCATAAACCTACATTACTGCTTAGTGTTCACTCAAATATCCTAAACTAATACTAAAGGCAATGCCTGAATATGTTTAGGTTGCAAGGGTAACTGACCTGATTTAAACCTCAGGGCTAAATTGCCTTAAGGAAAATTTAGTTTACCAGCTTTTGTACATTACCGCCAGTTGTGCCAATTTTTAATTGTCATACTGGCTTCTCAGTTTAATATATCTAGGCAATTACAGCCTGTGTTGGTAACTAATTTAATTTTTTGGTCACAATCTCACATTGTAAATCCTGCATCTATATTTGTCTAGTAATAGTGCCAAAAATTTTAACTCTCTTTGGGAGAGGGAATAGGGAATAGGGAATAGGGAATAGGGAATAGGGAATAGGGAATGTATGGGATTTCTGTGGTGGAAGTAGCGGTTGTAACCTCTTCCACTGTTCATCACTTAAGTTTCCTCGATTCATTTGATACTAATTTTGGGTTTGAAAACACGCCCTAGGCGGTTGACTCGAACTGCTACGATAGAACTCAACTTGGTATGAGGGCTGTCTTTAAAAGTGATGAATGCACAACTAACCCAAGACGAAATTAGTTCAGTACGCGAATTACTCAAGGAATATCAACCAGCAGACAAAGGTATTGATGCTGTAGAACGGCATAATGGTAATCTCGAAACATCCTTTGAGGAGTTGTGGATTGAGAAAAATGGACGCATCTTAATGAAGGAAGGCAAAAGTATCTGGAAAATTATTTTAGAGGCTTTGCGGGACGAACTTTGCGGTGATGAAGGATTTCGCGCTCGTCTGAGCGAATATACCAAAAGTCCAGAAAATGCAGTATTATTTTCTACAGCTATCACATCACTAGTAGCTTTAACAACAATTCCTCTAGATCCTGCGATCGCTACTATTGTTGTTCTCTACATTCTTAAAATTGGGTTGAATGTTTATTGTAAATACACTGAACCTGGTGAGGAGAAAACTTTGCCACCAGGGGAATAGTTGGTAGTTGTTAGTTGTTAGGGAAGAAACATTTTCCATTCTTCTGTAGGGGCGCAATGCTTGCGCCCTTGCCATTGGTAAAATTATTTTCATCTAAAAAGCTCCGGGAATGTGGAAATCAGTTACGCAAGTGTCACAATCGTTGATTGGTGCGTGAAGTTACAAGTCTCATTGCTAAGTTCAAATATTCTCGCAGCGTCATACCATTTCACTTTATTGGTGATACATAATCATGGAATTGGGCGCAAGCATTGCGCCCCTACATATCCCCTAGATATGTATCAATATTTTTGTGAATTGGTATCACACACCCTACATAAAAAATATGCCAGTTGCGTAAGTCCTATAGGATTACTATTTGATTTTTGAAAAACACGTAGGGTGTGTTATCGCGTAGCGTAACGCACCATTCTGTAAGTGTTTTGGTGCGTATAGCCCTTCGGGCATGGCTTCGCTAAAGACTAAAGTCATAACGCACCCTACAGATACCTAATTTTATTCAAAAATCAAACCGGATTCCTATATTTATTACTTATTACTTATTACTTATTACTTAAATTTATCGCCGCTTTCAACTCCTCCACCTCCATTCCCAGCACCTTTGCCGCTTCTATCAATAAATCCTCATCCTGGGTAGCTTGATAAAAACGGGCAAGATTACGCAGCGAAATTTCTAAACCATGCTCGTCATTAAACTCAACCGTAATTACCAAATCTTGCAGGTAATTTGTTTTCGCTGACCCCAACTCCCCTAATTCTTCCGCCACTTTACCAAGTTGATAGTAAGTGCTAGCACAGGAATACTTGTCGCCATATTCAATAAAGATTTCCAGGGCTTGTTGGTAATAATCCCGTGCTTGGTGGTATTCTCCCAATTCGTGGGCAACTACTCCCAAGTTGTGGTAAATCCTAGCACAGGAATACCTGTTCTCATATTCGATAAAGATTTTTAGGGCTTTTTGGTAATAATCCCGTGCCTGGTGGTATTCTCCCAATTTTTGGGCAACTATTCCCAAGTTGTGGTAAGTGTTAGCATATTTATATTTGTCCCCATATTCGATAAAGATTTCCAGGGCTTGTTGGTAATAATCCCGTGCCTGGTGGTATTCTCCCAATTCTTGGGCAACCATTCCCAACTGGTGGTAAGTACTAGCACAGTTATACTTGTCCCCATATTCGATATTGATTTCCAGGGCTTGTTGGTAATAATCCCGTGCCTGGTGGTATTCTCCCAATTCTTGGGCAACATATCCCAACTGGTGGTAAGTGCTAGCACAGTTATACTTGTCCCCATATTCGATATTGATTTCCAGGGCTTGTTGGTAATAATCCCGTGCTTGCTGGTATTCTCGCAATTCTTGGGCAACTATTCCCAACTGGTGGTAAGTACTAGCAATATCACTCTTTTTTCTGGTTTCTTCTAGATTAGTAATTTTGTCTATTATTTTTAATTTCTTTTCATATCTCTGTTTTGCTTGTTGGTAATTTTGAGTTTGTAAATAACAGTTCGCTAATAAATCAATGGCAACAACAATCTCATATCCATTTTCACCATTGATATAATCTGGTGGATATTGTTCTAAAGCTAGATTCACAGTTTCTGCTAACTTTAACTTACTTTGAATATCGTTAACCAGCCCAAAATACTTATCCAAACAGAAGAAAATATCAACAGTTTTCTGTTTCTCTAAACAAATTTGCAACCCATTATATAAATTTTCATACTCCAGCCGACAGAAGACAATACCAAACTTTCGTTCCCGTGCATCCTTTGATTCCATATACTGATAGTACAAACCAGCTAAAGCTAGATAGTGATTTTTGAACCCCTCCCCTAACGCTTCTTGGGTAACGGCATCGAGTTCTGCTAATTTAGCCTGCAAAAAGAAAGGGAAAACAGGTTGAATTTGTAATAATTGGGGAATATCTTCATCCATAGGCGAAAGTAAACCCCAATTAATCGCCTCTTGCATGGCATCATCAAACTTCTCAAAATCATAATCCTGAAACGATTCCAACTTCTGCAACCACTTGACATAATTAGGAATATTGCCCCTATCAATAAACCCACTAAACGGTGCCAAACACAATAACAACTTCTGGGCATCCGGTGACAAATTACTATGAGAATACTCCACACATTTGAGAATACTCTGTGTCTTATCCTCACTTCCCGTATCTAAGTTAATATCCGCAGCTTGTAACTTCCCTAAAACCTCCTGGGGTGAGAGATTTTTCAAATTCCCTAACACCACTTCCATAGCTAGGGGATACCCCGCCAACACTTTCATTAGCTTCTGAAAATCCCCATCCTCCCGAATCTTAGCAATCTTTCTCTCATCACCCACATTCCGTTCCAATATCTTATTAGATAACTCCGTCCTCGCTTCCTTATCCAACCCTTGCAACCGATAAATATTCTGTTTAAAAGCACCTTGTAACCAACTTTCACCACTGCGGGAACCTAAAATTACCTTGGTTTTCCCATCAACTAACCTGATCAAAAAATCTTGTAATTGCTTTTGCTCCTCTGACGGTAAAGTATTTTGAATCGCTAAAGCCTGTCCTGTCACCGACTCTAAGTTATCTAAAATTAAAATATAGTTTTGCGATTTCAACTCCTTGAGTAACTTCTGTACCTGTGCGGTTTGATTCATCGCTTGAAATCGAGCAAACTCAAATCTTTGATATATCCGCTTACCAATAGCAAACAAAATTTGTGTCAGGGTCCAAGGCTTCTCATCATAACCAAAATAAAAGATATCCCGGGCAAAATTCGTCGTCTCCCACCAACTGCGTAAATAAGTTAAGAGAGTTGTTTTCCCCGTTCCTCCCATTCCTTGCAACAGTAAAATATTGTAGCGAAACAAAGCCTTTTCAATCTTCAAAATTTCCAAATCTCGCCCAATAAACCCATATTCCGGTGGCGTATATTCATATAAATCCCCTAACTTTTCAAAATACTCCTCCTCTTCCTCCGGCGTAAACTCCCGCAAAGACAAATTCACCCGTTGGTTACTATAAACCACAGGTAAAAGCCAATCTTCCAAATCAATATCCGTATTAAAATAAGCCTTGCGCGTTTTATTATTAAATAACTCCCTTCTCCCCAACCGTATCGCTTCCCTTATCTCCTTCCCCGCAAACAAATTTTCATAAACCTGCTCCATCATCAACCTAGCAGCAGAAACAGTCACCGAATACCCCATCGCCACCACCATTTGCATTCCCGCAGCCATCAACCGACTACCCAAACTAGTCTCGCGGGAATTCCCCCTTATCTCCCCCTCGTCTCCCTTCTCTCCCTCATCTCCCTCATTTCTCACCTGCTTCCCCGACTGACAAGCATTGAGGATACATACAGGAATCCCCTTCCCTGTGAGCAAATCAGCCAATTCCCCCGCTTCCACAGGATCGGCTTTTCCCTTACTTTCCCCATCCAAAAAGAGAAACGCCTTTACCCCTTCATAGGATTGAATATCATCCCGTCCCCACCGTGATTGATAGGTATAGCGATTACGTTTCACCCCTGACTGAATATCCTCATAACTCATCAACGCACCGTGACAGTCAAAATGGATTACATGGTAATATCCCGCCCCTTTAGCTTCCAAATGTCGCTCTAAACTCTCATAGGTACCAGGACGCAATAAATCCACATTCACAGGTAACTGACTAGTTTGAATCACCTCAATTAACGGACGGGAAATGGTACGATAACCAACATCATCCTCCTCATCCGGTCTAGCAATTACCACCAACAAATTAATTACCGGAGATGGTGCCATCTGCGCCGCCACTGGTGCTGATTTAGCAAACTGCTTCCGTATCATTACGCAATCTACAGCCAGAGGTCGGGGCAAATCCTTGTCTTGCATAGCCTCCCAGTGGAGGGCGTGAAATTCGGGACTATTACCAACTATCTCAATTTTTACCTGTTTCAGATTCCTTCGTAGTTGGCGATACTGACTATAGGCATCAGCATCAGCACGAAAAACCTGGTTAAATAGACCTTCCCCGTAACTCGCAACACTATTTTTCGCCGCTTCAGCCTTCTTCCCATTCAACATCGGGAAAGTCAACCATTCCTCAAAGTACCATTCCAGTCGTCTTTCTTCCTGGGGTGTAAAAGGGTCAGTAACATTAATTTCATACTCCCCACCATCACCACCATCAAAAATCAACCGTGCTGCAAAACCCGTTGCTGTTGGTTGGGTTTCCCGAATTACAATGACTGACATACAACACCAGTGACTGAACTTAAAAGAATGTAGAATTTAGGGCGTTGCTGAATCCAGGTATGAATTTATCTCACGCAGAGGAGGACACTTGCGGTGGACGGGTTCCCCGGCATAAGCAAAGTGTCCGTCGCGCAGAGGCGCAGAGAATAAGAGTTTTAAGTACCTCATTTTTAAATTTCATACTTCAAATCAGCAACGCCGAATTTAGAATTTAGAATTTAGAATTGCAACGGGGATTTTACCCCGACGCAAAACACGCTGTTTGTAGAAGCAGGGGAATTTAACCCCCAAACTTGCTTAAATACTAGGATAAAAAAATACTTAAGTATCAGCTACACTGTCACCGATTCCCAATCCGGAAAAACAGTAAGCTGTTAAGGGTCTAGATTGTATACATAAAGCGGGCAGGATGCCCGCACTACAATCACCTGTGTCATAATCGGTGGTTGGTGCGTGACGTTATAAGTTTCATTACTACGTTCAAATATTCTCGCAACATCACGCACCCTACAGAAAAATATACTGAACTTAAATACTAGGATACGGAAAAAGGAGGGAAGGAGTGAAGGAGTGAAGGAGGGAAGGAGTGTAGACACGAAGTGGCTTCTCGTAGAGTAGGGGTAGGGGCGCAATGCTTGCGCCCTGGAGTGATGGAGGGAAGGAGTGAGTATGAGCCAAAACACATCATCCCATCACCTCATCATCCCAGAGGATGATATTGCAGAAGAGGAAGCACCAACAGTATCCTTGATATTGGCAAACTTTAATTGGGCAAATACCAAGAAATTTGAGTTCAAATCATAATATTGAAAAATAAAGGTAAATAATAGAGATATCTTAAAGTGGGATAGGAAGAAATCAATCTATGGCACTAATTACCACTGGCAACAGTTTCATTCGCGATTTGGATAAGTTTGGTTCTCTCGGTGTATATGTACCTCTGGAAGGAGGTTTTGAGGGTCGCTATCGTCGCCGATTGCGTGCAGTAGGCTATAAAACTCTCAATATTACTGCTAAAGGTTTGGGAGATGTGGCTGCCTATCTTACGGGAATTCACGGGGTAAGACCACCACATTTAGGCAAAAAAAGTACTAGTAATGGTGCGGCAGTTGGTTATGTATATTATGTACCACCGATGATTAGTTCCCATTTGGAGCAATTGCCGCCTAAATCAAAGGGGTTGGTTTTGTGGATTATTGAAGGCTATGTGCTGGACGATCAAGAGATTGATTATTTAGTAAATTTACCTAAGTCAATGTCACAAATTAAAGTTGTAGTTGAAAGAGGAGGCGATCGCTCTTTCCGTTGGCAACCCTTAGAAAAAACTATGGCGATCGCTAGCTAATATCTGTATCATCCTGTAAGTGAAGTCAAAGAAAAATTATGTAATTTCACTTAGGATATGCTGCAAGTAGGTAGGCGTAATTAGATGTAAAACAGAACCTCACCCCCAGCCTCTCTCCTTATTTAGACGCGCAACAGCTTATCGTTAGAGTCGGAGAGGGGTAACGTCAGGCGGGGTGAGATTTTATATTTAATTTGACCTGTGTTACCGAAATATTGGGGTCTGGTGCCCTGTCTTTTGAGGCAGAATGTTTTTGGGACGGGGTTTGAATCCCGGTCACAAAAACAAACTTATTACTTATTACTTATTACTTATTACTTATTACTTATTACTTAATTCAATTAGGTGCTCCTTACTTATGAAGATATTCTCTTTTTGAATGGAATGCGCCGAAATTCTATTTCAGTACCCGATTTTTCATTCCCTTCAGCATCAAAGAACTTGTCTAAGGAATCTGTGCCACGCCTCTTAATTGTCACTTCCGATACTACTTTGCCACCGGGAAAAATAGTGGTAGGACAACCATCAGGTTCGTTATTACCACTATAACTTTGTGCTTCCCGAGTGACTTCTACTTCACAACTTTGGGTAACAATATTGTCCATACTCACTACCCTTTGGGATTTGGGACTATCGCATATTCCCAGCACTTGGTCTTCATCCACAAAGCGGCGAATACTTAATTTAACTCCCTTGTCTCCCTTGCTAAATGAGTAAAAGCGGACGCGAAAGGGAACTCCATTGGTTTTTTGTTCTAGATAAACAGCACGGCTGTGCCTAGAAATATTTTTCCCCTCAAGTCTAACCATACAATTAGACATGGTAATCAATGGAACATTAGGTTGGTTGGCTACTTGCTCGGCATTATCAAATTTACCAACAAACCATCGGGTAACTTGTTTAACCTGTATAAAAAGAGGTGGTTCATTGCTGGCAGCACGACTGACTTGGGTTAGTGCAAATGTGGAGCCTAATAACAAAGATAGAGTACATACTTGGAATTTTTTCATGGTTTGAATAGCAACGTATTTGATAAAAGTGCTATTTAAATATTTTCCTGGATTTTAGTGTTCATTTACACTAGGAGAGTAAGTTGTTTTTGATGAAAAAACCCGGTATAGTGCCGGGTTTTTTCATATGCAGTGGAGATTCATGTCTAAGCCTTTTTTGCTCTCAGTGCTGTCCAGTACATAGCAGAAGATAAGATTGTACTAGCAATAACAACCAGCATAACTACTTGCAATGCATCACTTAAGTTAAAGTTCATGGGGATTATCTCAATGTTTTATATTTATGTTCTTCACTCTGTGATGCACTTCTTCCAGAGAAAAATGTGTGATCTTCATCACTATTAGATTGTGATACGCCGGAGGCGTTAACTCATATCTTGCACCTGCACCCTAGAAGGATGTTGTTGGCGAATCAGGGGTATCACCCTCTTGGGAGTGGGGGAGTGGGGGCAGAAAAAACCCAGCCCAAATTATGACAGTAATCCCCAGCTTTTAGCATAATCAAGGGTCAAACCTACTATTCGCCAACAGTATCCTAGAAGGGTGAGGCTATACAAACCAAGCCTGCCTACGCAGGCTAAAAAACCTGATATTTCGTGTTATACCAATTTGAAAAAAGAATGCGACAGATGGGTAGGGGTTTAGCATGGGTAGGGGTTTAGCATGGGTAGGGGTTTAGCATGGGTAGGGGTTTAGCATGGGTAGGGGTTTAGCATGGGTAGGGGTTTAGCACTGCTAAACCCCTACGAGTAATTTAATTTATGTGTCGCAAACATTATTTGAATTGGTATTTTTGATAAAAATATATGTTTATTAACAACATCTCAAATAAGTATTAATACTTTGATGCAAGATGTCAGTTAAGGAATGTGGATAAAATAAAGTACAACTTTTAAATTTATGGAATCTAATGTTGGGTTACGCTGTCACTTCACCCAACCTACAAAGAATTGTCAAGTGAAGGAAGAAGGAAGAAGGAAGAAGGAAGAAGGAAGAGGTTTTGAGCGGAACAATCATCAGAGGTGCTTATCATCAGAGGTGCTTTCTGCCTCCAGCTCTCGCTGCCTGACGAAGGTTTCTGCCTTTAGTCAGTTAATAAATCCAAGTTCCTAAGCTGCGTTTATCGCGTAGTGGTCCCCTCTGGGAGCATCGTCATCACTATGACATCCTCTCACCGCCAATCCTTGCGGATGTGATGGGAGTCTCCTGGATATGCAAGATGAGATTACGTAGCTGTTCTGGAGAAACATCACTGCCTAAATGTCATTGACTGAAGGCTTCTTCCTTCTTCCCTCTGACTTCGCTTTGACCTATGTGAATAGCCATTACAATCATTTTGCAGCATAATTAGAACTTCCAGACAATTAGGCTAAATACTCGGCATACTTAAATAAGAACAACAGCAAACTAACCTTACTGTTCCTAGCGTAAAAATTAGCAAACAATCATGAGACGAAAGCCTCCTAGCAGAACCACCAGTCCTTATAAATCCTCTAGTTCCCAATCAAACATATTTAATTTGACTACCATCGCTATTTTAGCTGGGGTATTTATTTTAGGTGTGGGGATTGGTATTGCTTTTAGCTCCAACACTACTTTTTCCCCATCAAATGTGGCTTCCCGCGAATATATTGATACCAAAGCACCCAATCCTGAGATTTGTGTACAATATGGAGCGAGTGCAGTGGTTATGGATACGAGAGTATTTCTTACTTTTAACCCATTTAATGTTTATGTTTCTCAATCAAATATGCGTCCTGGGTGCGTTTTACGTACTAATAATTGGCAAATTTTAGAAAACAAGAATTTAGTAACATCACAACAGGTGAGAGATTGCAAAAATCGTCTCAATACTTTTGGGTTTACAGGAAATTTGGAGAGTAAGGATGTGAATATTAGTTGTATTTATCAAAATGATGCTGCTCAAAACCTATTTAGTACTCCTGAAGGTGCAGTGGCTCCACCAACAGAAACAGAAAGATTCTAAGCAGAAATAAAGAGTTTTGAAGGTCTATTTGTACGTCTGACAATTTCAAAACTCTTCTATTTTTAATTAATTAGGGCTTGCTGAAAAAGTCTTTTGGTGGGGGTAGGGAATAGGCAATAGGCAATAGGCAATAGTTAGGTGCCTATTTTTTTCTATTCTTTTTACTATCAAAAATTAGAGATGCAAGAATTTTAAACCGTTAATCCTAATTCCCTTGCACGCCCTGACTCAAAAAATAGCCTCAAAGCATTGAT
>JASJCJ010000313.1 GCA_030066045.1 Calothrix sp. MO_167.B12 | reverse complement strand
CTCTGGGAGCCTAAAAAAAGGTAGAGAAACTGTTCATACAAGAATTTAGACCCGTTTGGGGAGGGGCACTTCCTAAACGCTAAACAAAATGCCTGTGGAGGCGGTCTGGCGGGGGCAAAAAACATCGGTGATTTGCCTAGTTAAGAGCCTAAGAGGCAGGAAGAAAATGTGGAGTAGCACGGGTTCACCCTGCTTGGGAACAACATTTTTGAATCCCCTTCGTTTCAACAAGGGGAGTATGTCAACAAAATCCCCTCCTGTGTTAGGAACTGTTATCCTCAACAGAGGGGATTGGAGATTTTTGATTAGATTTACAGATAGACAACTTCCCATGTGCATTTGACAATCTAGAAAGATATGCTACAATTGTCAGGGTCAATTAGCAATTCGCATAAATTGTCGCGCTTCGTGGGATTGCAGAAATTAATAGTAGCCCGGCTCCGGTTCTGGTTGTACAACGGCAAAATTTGAGGCATCGTACAAGTAGCGAGTAGCTTCCTCCTCTAAGCGATGAATCAAAAAAGGCTCAATGGCATTACTGTTCCGTAGTGCGGCTAAATAGCCGTCCAGATACATCCGCATATCATCAGTACGGTAACCTCGGTTCCACAACTCGACGAAAGCGTCCGTTAGTTTTTGGTAATAGCGGATGGTTAATGTGTCTTGGAGCATAACTGCTGTAATAGTCTCTCTGGAATGAGAATTGTAAATGATTCAATCCGAAATGTGAAGTAATTACTTTTCACGCCCGGCACCTATACCGGATCTCATATTTTGACCATCGATAGTTTTAGTTACAACAACACCCTATTTAGATCATATTCCAGAAAATAGTAAATCTGGTAATCTATGCAAGCTATTGTTGTTTGATTGAGCAGATTCCCCATATCATATGCCAAGTGTTTTGTCAAATAAATTGTTCCAAACACCGATTTTTAAGTTGCAACTGATTATACTATGTATTTCTTGGAAAATATAGTTTGCGAAGTATTTTAACAAGTCAAATAAAAATTTAAGAATATTAATATATTACCTCTTTTTCAGGCTTACAGCAGGATCTATTGCAAATTCCTGTCCATAAAAAAAATTTTTGATCGTGGGGAAGTAGCAACCGTTACAAAACCTAACATAGAGCCTTTGTTAACTTTGAAAGTCATAGACGCTAAGGGGTCTTGACCGTGGGTTCAGTTAGTATTCAAATAATTGAGGGGAATCCCCATCTTAGGTCATTGTTGGGTTGGCACTTGCAGCAACTGGACTATCGGGTGTATCAAGCAGCCAGTATTTATCAAGCAAGGGAAAGTTTTCTCAATCATCAGCCAACACTCATTATTCTTGATGCGGATTTGTCCGATGGGGATGGTTTGGAATTTTGCCGCTGGTTGCATCGTCAGCAACAGCCTTTAATATTAATGTTGTCTGCCCGCAATAGCGAGGCTGACATTGTTATGGGTTTAAATGCGGGTGCAGATGACTACCTCAGCAAACCTTTTGGGATGCAGGAGTTTTTGGCACGGGTAGAGGTGCTAATTCGCCGAAAGCGTACTCCTGTGGCACCAGCTTATTTAGATTATGGAAAATTACAAATTGATTTAGTGCAACGTCGGGTTCGTTTTCAAGGAGAGTTTATAGATTTAACTCCCCAGGAGTTTAGTTTACTATATGTTTTGGCACAAGCTGGAGGAGTACCTCTGAGCAGATCGGAATTATTGCGTCGTGCTTGGCCAGATGCGATCGATAATCCCCGTACAATTGATACTCATGTATTATCATTGCGGAAAAAAGTGGAGTTAGATCCCAGGCAACCGAGTTTAATTCAAACTATCCGTAATGTGGGATATCGATTTAATATGGAGATGTTGAATTCCAATTTGTCTTCGTCGCAAACTAAGGTAACTAAAGAGCGATTTAGTAATCAACGACCAACAACCCTGACTACTCAAGTCAATGTTCAACGCTGAATATTGGTAACGCAATGCTGGCGAATGGGGATAATTCCCTTTTTGCTAGCAGGGATTTGGGGAAGAGGGAAAGAGTGAAGGAGGGAAGGAGTGATGGAGTGATGGAAAGTTGATAATAGATTGTTAAAATTCAAAATCGTCTTCAGCCTCTGCTTGGATAGTCTTCTGTAATTCCATCCAATTGACGGCAGAAGATTTGTTGTTTTCTAAAAGACGACCTTGTTTTAAGTGCAGCAGGCAATTGCAAAATCTTTCTAATAAATCCAGTTGATGATTTATCATTAAAATGGTGGTTTGATGCTTTTGGGCGAACTGTGTCAGAATTTGTAATATTCGATGGGCTGTACCTGCATCTAAGGCAGAAGTTGGTTCGTCTAATAATAATATCTGTGGCTGGATAACTAAAGCGCGAGCGATCGCAACTAATTGTCGTTGTCCTGTTGACAATTGTACTTCAGTTCTATTTAACCAATCATCAGGAATTTGTAATTTTTCTCGCCATTCACTGGTTCGTTGTTCTATGGTTTGTTTAGACAAGCCACGCAAAACGAGGGGATAAGCCAAGGCTTGTTCCACTGTCATCCCCAGTAGTTTAGATTCTTGGGGAACCAAGACTATCTGTTGGCGTAGTTCTAAGACAGGGATTTGACCGTATTCTCTCCCATCTAGGAAAATTTTACCCTTACTGGGGGTACTCAGGCGGTTGAGAAGACGTAATAAGAAAGTTTTTCCCGCACCAGATGCACCAACAATAGCAATGCGATCGCCCTTAAATACCTCAAAGGAAATATCCTGTAATATGGGGTATCCTTGCTGCTTACCCAGTAAACTCGCGTATAAATAAACTTGCTCTAATCTGAGTTTTGGTGATGGAGAATTTTCCAAAGCTAACTTTTGCTGAATATTTCTGACAAATTGTTGATTACCGATTCTCATGTCCCGGAGGACATGAGATTTTGATTAACTACCCATAGTTAAAGTTGTGGCAATCGTCCAGCCATCTATCAATAACAATAGCAAAGTAAATACAAATAGAACCATATACATCCACGGCTGTGCTAGGGGGTAGACATCCCTGGTATCTATACCTGTCTTCGCTTGTACGAGGTTTACCAACCGAGCAAAACCAGCCACCCGCATTGGTAGCAAATATGCTTGACCTTCAGGGGTGATAAAATAGTAAACTAAACCTCCTTGTCCGGTGGTACGGGGCTTTAGTTGGGTTACCTGAGACCAAGGTAAAGACCAGCCCTTACGGAAAAAACGGGGAACCCAAGTTGCATAAGTTACTTGTATACCTTGGTCATCGGCAATTACCCGTTCCGTCAACACCCCATATAAACCCACAAACCCCATACCAATTCCTACCCAAAGGAGGTTTGGAGGAACTGGAGCATTGGTAACTTGTGCCAAAAAAGGTAAAGGTACTGTCAACGCCACATAGAGGGTTAATAGAGTAATCCGAATTAATGGAGAGAGGGGAAAAATAGCAGGGGAATTATTGACTGAGTTTGCTGTCACGGTTCCATTAGAGTTGCTTGATTTAAATATATGGTAATTGGGAAGGTTAAGGAAGTGAACGAAAGTAAGTAATATAGCCCTACGCGCTAGGAAACTCTTAACAGCAGATGCGCTTAATATTTATTTAGTAAGTAGTCATTAGTCCTATGGCATTAGCACCCACCCCAACCAAGCAGTATGTTGAGCAGCGAGACAAAGGATATTGGATCGCTGGAACACGCATTTCCCTCGATTCAGTGGTTTATTCCTTCTTGAATGGAGAGTCTCCCGAAAGCATTGCCCAAAACTTCCCGCTACTGTCCCTAGAGCAAGTTTATGGAGCAATCACTTTCTATCTTGCTAATCGAGAAATGATTGATATGTACTTAGAAGAAGCTGAAGCAGAATTTCAACAGTTGCAACAGTCCTTCAGAGAAAAAAGCCCACTTCTATATCAAAAATTGAAAGCTGCTCAAGCTCAAAAGCAAGACGCAGTATGACAAAAGTTCGATTCCAAGCTGATGCCGACCTCAGACAAGCAATCGTCACTGGCGTAATCCGTAGACAACCCTACCTGGATTTTCAGTCAGCCAATCAGGCAGGGCTTGAAGGTATCAAAGATCCAGAAGTCTTAGCGATCGCATCACGGGATGGCAGGGTGCTTGTCACCCATGATCGTAAAACCATGCCAACCGAGTTTGGTCAGTTCATCATGTCACAACCGAGTTCTGGCGTTTTGATTGTTTCCCAAAGGCTCCCAGTCAGCGAAGCGATTGACGCACTCATTCTAGTGTGGGAAACATCTACTACTACTCTCAATATACAAGGTTGGGTGTAACGAAGTGAAACCCAACAAAAGGCTTACAGTGTTGGGTTACTCTTCGAGAAGCCCTTCGGGTATCTCCTCCGGAGAGACTGCGTCAACGCCAGTTCCTTTATGCCGGGGAACCCGTCCACCGGACTGGCTCACCGCTCCGCGTCTACGTCCCTCAACCCAACCTACACCTGAACCAAACCCTAAAGGCACAGGATTTTGAGGTGAGCGATGCCAAATTGCGCTGAATTCCCAGTAATACTGTGGAAATCACTGATCCAGACAAGTGCGAGAGCTACTAAAATTAATTGATACTTTGGAAGGCTTGGATGATGTGCAAAATGTTACAACTAATTTTGAAATGTCTGAGGAATTAATTACTGCAAATATGGCTTGATTAGTAGATTTTTTTCTGGTAATGGTTGAGCGATCGCTTAATATTTATTCAGTAAGCAGTCATTAGTCCTATGGCATTAGCACCCACCCTAACAGAGCAGTATGTTGAACAGCGAAGCAAAGGATATTGGATCGCTGGAGTACCTATTTCCCCAGATTCAGTGGTTTATTCCTTCTTGAATGGAGAGTCTCCCGAAAGCATTGCCCAAAAATTCCCACTAATGTGATGAATACTAACTCCGATGAATTTAGAAATATTGTACCTGCTAGTGAATTAGAATACACTTCTATACGAGCCGAAATCCTCAAGCGCATTGAGTTAAGGCAACAACTAATTTCCATAACCTTAACCTTTGCTGGTACTTTTATTGGGTTTGGAGTCTCAAAAAATACACTTTTGAGCCTTGTCTATCCAGCCCTTGCTGTTTTCCTTGCAATGCTGTGGGTACAAAATGACACACGCAGTCGGCAATTAGGAAAGTACATTCAGAGCATAGAAAGCTCAGGCTCAATACCTGGTTTAGGCTGGGAAAGTTTTTATCGGCGAGAGAAGGAATCAGAGACCCGTTTGGGATCGTGGCCACTCAGTGTTATCGCACCAGGAGGCACATTTTTATTTACAGAGCTGATGGCAATTGGTGTCGGATTATCTGATAATTTTACTGCCACTCCTATTGAATTTAATTTTACTGCCACTCCTATTGAATGGGTATTTCTTACAATTAGTGTTGCCGCTTTGATATTCACATTCTGGTTATTGATTGTTGCCAAACAAAAAAGCTCGCGATATAGACAGTAATTTGTTTGGACAGAACGGTAAAATGAGAAATGACTATACAGTTTGTAGCT
>JASJCJ010000075.1 GCA_030066045.1 Calothrix sp. MO_167.B12 | reverse complement strand
AAATCTGGAGTTTTCATGTAGGTTGGGTTGTTCGCGTTAGCGTTGCGTAGCAATAGAATGAAACCCAACGATAGCAATGGTTCCGTTGGGTTACGCTATCGCTTTTCACAGGATGCCGAAGGCTATACCCAACCTACAAAAATTACGAATCTCAAAGTGGTTTTGGTTTAATTACTTATTACTTATTACTTATTACTTTAACTGAACTTCCTTTTCAAATTCTAGTCCAGCCATAAAATTTCTATCCTCACTAGTATGAGGAAATTTCAACTGATAAACAGGAATTCCCTTTTCAATTTGACGTTGACGAATAATATTAAAACTTCCGGTTTTCATAATTCTTAATGAAGGAGGAGGAACCGAAATTTTTCTTTGAATATCATAGTTGGTATGAATTTCCTTGAGTATGGAGTCAAAACTTTCAATGAAAGCATATGCATATTCATCTTGAAGATGATAATCACCAGCAAGTTCTATATTGACTAAATACCGAGCCGGGAATTCATTATCTGATAAAGTAATACAAAAATCTTCTAACAGTACACCAAACTTTTGTTGCAGAATTTGCATGACTTTAGTGGCATGATATTCAGTGGTTTTTTCCGTTGTCGAAGAAAGCAAACCCCCTCGACGATGACGAAAGACTAACAAAGGTGCTTGTTCATAAAATCCCACAACCTCAAAAATATCACCAATATCGTAGCGATAGAAGCCACTATGATTAGTAACTAGTATGCGGTAATATTCTCCTGGCTTAACTTCTTGAGCAAGTACAGTTTTTGGATGTTCTTCTTCCCATTGTTCTGAAGGAATAAACTCAAAAAAACCAGTTTCAATAGCTAAAATACTGCCGTCAGTATTCAAATCAGGATAAATGCTAAAAGTTCCTTCTGCTGTCGAAAATATCACCCCAAACCCAGGAGTATCACCAAAATATTTCGGGAAGCGTTCTAAGTAAAAATCAGAAGTTCCTCCTCGTGAAGTAGCGTAAAAAGCTAAATTTGGCCAAGCTAAGATAGGAGTTAGCTTACCAACTGAATTGAGAATTTCCCGCAATTGACGAGCACGCAAAGGAGCAGGAGATAGTTGTGCTTCTAAACTGCTTCTAATGTCCGGTTCTAGCTGTAACCAAGGAGCTATTGTGCCTGTTTCTAGGTCATTAATCAAATCTTCAGCATATTGTTCTAGAAAGTTGCAAATCTGCAAAATAACCATGGGAAAATTGCTGCCAAAACCCATAGGAGGGTGAAGTAAGGCAAAGAGTAAACAAACATAAGAACGAGATAAAGTATCCTTAGGCTTGAGGGTGCAGAAAGGATGAGCAAATAGTTGTTTGTAAAGGAAAGAACCCATACGCAGCACTCCTGTACCAGCAGAACCATATTCAATACCACCACTAGTTAATTCTGGTGTTGCAGCAGCGTAAGTAGTTATCAGCTTGCCAAATTTTTTGCCTCGTCCTCGCAATGCTTGACTTAAAAAACCAATGCTAATCAGATTTGCCCAGCCCATTATATTCTGGAAACGTTGAGTTACCGGAATGATTTTCTGTTTGCCTGTTGAGCCACTGGTTCTGTTTAAATAGACAACTTTATCGGAGGTTAAAATATTTTGTTCTCCGGCAGCAATACGCTGAACATAAGGTTCATAAGCACTGTAAGGAAGCACGGGAACTTGTTTTTGGAATTGCTCAATATTTTTGATATCCTTGAGACCATATTTGCGACCTAATTCTGTATTTTGATAGGTTCGCAATAATTTGAATAAAAATTCTTGTTGGACTTCAAATGTGTAGCGTGTCTTTTTGACGAAATTGGTCTGAGCTTGTTCGGCTGTGAACCCTAAAATAGGTAGTAAATTTATCATATATATCCCTGAAATATTGCTTTGAAAAAACTATAATTTTCATTGTCAAGTGAAGGAAAAAAGAATAATATTTTATCTCAATTCCTTCGATTTATTCTAAATGTTCCTTGACCATTTTGCTACATTTGATAACAGCATTCCTAAGCTGTAATTAGAGAAGCGATCGCATTTTTTTTGCCTTCAATAATAGCTTCTATTTCCTTGAGCAAAGTAGAATCGGAGTACAGAAAACATATATACAGGTAAATTGGGTTTTGAGTCAGTAATATTTAACTAATAGGTTATCTTCGCAAGTTTGAGCAAGAAAACAATCAAGTCCGATAAAAATACCTAGGACAAGAAAGCAAAAGTAAAAAGGAACCAAAAATAATGCTTATTGTCTCAGGGTTTTATATATTTCAGATGATGGTTTTATTTACGCCGTGATGTCCTAGGTATTTTTTCATAAATTTTTGTGGTACGATAACAGTTAAAAGAATGTAGAATAAGCGAATTTAGAATGTAAAATTACGTTTTGCAACGGAGATTTTACCCCAACGCAAAACGTGCTGCTTGTAAAAGCAGGGGAATTTAATCCCCAAAGTTGGTTAAATTATCAAATACCGACTCTAGATAATACCTGTTGTTAGTAACATTTTTTCACAATTTATCTAGTACTCCACCACATTAATTTTGATGGGTAAACCAAGTTCTATACTTATCCTCTCCTTCTCTTCCTTCGCGCTCTTTGCGCCTTTGCGGTTCATTATCCAACCCTTCAGAACTAATGTGGCGGAACACTAGTACTCCACCACATTAATTTTGATGGGCAACTGTAGTGCGGGCATCCTGCCCGCTTCCTTTTTACAGCAGGGAGCGAGACGCTCCCACTACAATTGTTTTCCCCTTCAGAATTAATGTGGTAGAAACTAGCATTATTCAGTTTCAGTTTCCCCTATTCTTAATATTATTTTTCAATTAATTTTTCAACAGAGACTGTAACATATGCTTCAATTCATTGAAAAGCTTGACTGTAGGAAAAATAAGAGTGAGTTACTTAGAAGACGCTAAAGCCCACTTTTTGGCAAGTCATCAACATCCGATCAACCAGATGCTCCATCATTTAACAAATATACTGGCGATCGCAGCTATTATCTTACTATTTTACGACTGGCGGTTAACAATAGTTTGTCTAATTTTGACTCAAGTGTTCGCTATTGGTGGTCATATTTTCTTTGAAAAAAACGAACCAGCCTTTAGAAAATATCCTGGGATTGTCATCTTCGTTTCCCTATCCTGGTCTTTTGAAAACTGGTTTGGTCTGCGTCAAGTATGGCAAAAGATTCAAAGAATTTAGAATTATTTAGCCCTCAAAGTTGGTTAACGATTAAGGAGAATTCATGTACGAAGGTTTACTGGTAATTGATGCTGATGCCCACAAGCTAGAAAATCCCCTAATTTTAAGAGATTATATCGAACCAGAGTATCGCGATCGCATCGGATTAGTAGTAGATAATCTAGGGGATCAAAGAGCAAGAGTGGTGGATTTTAATCCCGCAACAGGTGAAAACAACTTTGTGCGGATGTTTCCCCAATCCCAAGGTTTAGGTAAAGGTGGCTTTCGCAATCTTCATCCAGATACGACTTTAGGGGCGATGTTCAATCAAGTGCGGATTGAACAGATGGATAGTGAAGGAATTGATGTGCATATAATTTACGGCACCCTCAGTTTAATTTTTTCCAGCATCTTAGACAAGGATTTTGCGATCGCTTTGTGTCGTGCATACAACAACTACATGGCTGATGACTGTAAAGGATACGAGAATCGGCTTAAACCAATTGGGGTTATTCCTTTACAGGATGTAAATGCAGCAGTAGCAGAAATGCACCGATGTGTGAATGAACTAGGGATGATTGGTGTTAGTGTTGCTCCCAATCTTCCTATCCCTCACCCTAAAGCACCCGATGCATTCCCAGACATTCGCACCTGTAAGGTGATTAGCCATCCCGACTTCCATCCCATTCTCCAAACCGCAGTAGACTTAGATATTGGTCTGGGGATTCATGGCGGTCCCGGTTCTTATATGGTTGGTGGTATTTCTGACCATACAGAAACTTTCGTTCTCACCCATATTTTCGTCCAACGCAACCAACAACAATTGGCAATGGCACGGATGATATTTGATGGGGCATTTGAGCAATTCCCCAATCTGCGAGTAGGCTTTTTAGAAGGGGGTTGTGGTTGGGTTCCCGATCTGGCCCATGCTTGTCATGAGCATTGGGAAAAGCGGATTCGTGACTTTGACCCCAAGCACCCCTATCGCCCTTCCCTGATGGAATTTACCAAGCTAATGATTCAAGAAAAGGGTGGCAGCGACAACATTAACTTGATTAGCAAAGCCAAAAATATGTTCGATCTGTTGTGGAACGTCCAACACGATCCCACTCAGATTGATGATGCCAGCTTGTACGAACATTACGACCTACGTCATCGCGACCCCTTAGAATACTTTGAGAGGGGTCAAATTTTTGTCTCCTTTGAATCTGACGATCCCTCTCCTGCATATCTCTCCACGGCAATGGGAGAAGTAGGGAAAAAACTAGCCTGCTTCTCTGGGGATTATGGTCATTGGGATGGGGTATTCCATGACTGCGTCAAAAGTGCAGCTACCGTTGCTGATTATGACCGCAAGCATTTGGAATTGCTATTAGCAGGCAATGCTTTAACATTCTATGGTGATCGTCTGATTCAATCCCTAGAACAATCTACCAAGCACATAGCAGCTTGACGCAAAACGTCAACCGGATAACGCGCTTAAGCGGGGACACACCGGACGCGGAGCGCTCTGTGTCCGGTGCCCCGTGTCATCCGGTTCAAAATTCAGGAAACTTACCTTCCCTAACTTCCATCCCATATTCTTCCACAGCTTTAGTAATTGTCTCCCGTAGATTAGTATAAACTTTGGCAAACGGTGGTTGCCTTGCAGAAAGCCCCAATACATCAGAAGTAACTAGAATTTGACCATCACAATCCTTCCCTGCCCCAATGCCAATAGTAGGAATACTGAGCTTTTGAGTAATATGTAATGCTAAGTCTGCGGGAATATGCTCTAAGACTATAGAAAACACACCAGCTTGTTCCAGAGCGATCGCTTCTTGTAAAATCCTCTCAGCATCTGCCTCTGTTCTCCCTTGTTGGCGCAAACCCAACTGATGCACAGATTGGGGTGTCAGACCTACATGACCCATTACCGGGATTCCAGCTTGTACCAACCGGGCAATAATTTCCACCATTTCTGGATATCCACCCTCCAACTTTACCGCCTGGGCACCAGTTTCTTTTAACACCCGTCCTGCTGAGTGCATAGCTTGGGTGATACTTTCTTGATAGGTCAAAAACGGTAAATCTACTACAATCAATGCCCTAGAAACACCGCGACGTACAGCTTTTGCGTGATGTAGTACTTCCTCTAAAGTCAGTGGCAGTGTTGTTTCATACCCCAAAACCACTGACATAGAATCACCCACCAAGATTAAATCTATACCAGCATGATCGAGAAGTTGAGCGATCGCATAATCCCAAGCTGTCAAAGCCACTATGGAGCGTCCTTGTTGTTTCCATTGGATTAATCTTTGGGTAGTAATTGACATTAGCAATTTTGGATTTTAGATTTTAGATTTTAGATTGTGGATTGGGGATGGTGAATTGGAAAGTGTGAGAAGAGCCAGACTAATTCCTTCCCTTTGGGCAAGGGAACCCCGGGCAAGGAAACCCCGGGCGGGGAAACCCCGCCCCTACTCCTTCCCTCCTTCCCTCCATCACTCCTTCCCTCCTTCCCTCCTCCCCTCCTCCTATTCAACGGCGCGAGTAAAACCAAAATGAGGTCTTGCCTGTTTCATATTAGGCATTAACCAAGCTAAACCTTCAGTTGTACCAATCCATAATTTATTGCCAACATCAGGAGCGATCGCTAACACTCGACTAGAAGGAAGACCAGGTACTCGATCTAACACTGCACCAGTATGTGGATTTAATCTTAGCAAACCATTATTAGTACCGACCCATACACTACCATCTTTGGCGAACTGAATGGATTTGACATTACGCCCTCGTAAAGGTGTAACAGATCTCAACACTACACCAGTTTTAGGATTAATCACTAACAGGTTATTTGGCATCCCTGCCCAAATCAAACCTTCTGGGCTAGTTGCCAAGGCTTGTACTGTTCCCCCTGGCAAGCGATCTATTTGCTTGATCACAAAAGCACTAGCAGTATTCACTCGCACCAAGCGATCGAGGGTTCCCACCCAAAGTTGACCTTCTGCGTCCAATGTCATAGCATTAGCACTCACACCAGGAAGTTTTTTCAATGTGGTCATTAACAACCCTTGGTCAGGGCTAATTAGTGCTAAACCATTATCAGTGCCTACCCATAAATAGCCCCTTTTGTCAACTAATAAAGATAATACTCTTTTAGAAGGTAAAAATAAATTTTGTGCTGTAATTTCACTACTACGAGGGTCTATTCGTTTAAGTCCTCCATAGGTTCCCACCCATAAACGACCGACTTTATCTTGAGCAATGTCTCCAATGGTTAAATGGGGTAAGCTGACACGGGCTAATATTTTACCTGTGTTGGGGTCAATGCGCGTTAATCCTCGCCAAGAACCAACCCAAAGATTACCCGTGTAATCTGCTTGTAATGCACCAATACGATAGTCAATTTCTACAGAATTTTCTTGTTTTTGTCGTTCATTGGGCAACGGATTTGTTCTTGGTGGTGGAGCCTTAGCCGGGTAGGTGGGAGCTAACTCCGATGGATTGACTTTCAACCTTGGTTTTTTGGTACTGTCACTTTTTTGCGCGAGTGCCTGAGTTCCTATTCCCTGGAAAACTATGGTTGATAGTGCTACAAATCCCAATAAAGTGGAGATAATTAGGGAGCTAATCTGATTGCGAAATAATACCACGGTCACACCTCCTCGTAGATACAGCACCCATAGCAATCACCTTAAATGGCTGTGGGTTAATTCCAGTGTTCCCTTAATTTCTATCTTTTTTTATAGTTGTGTCATAATTTTTCCGTTACCCCGTGTGCAACTTTTTGAAAGCTCCCTTTGTAAAGGGTTTGGGGAATCTGAAACTGAGTTAATGAATGCTAGATCCTCCCTAACCCTCCTAAGAAAGAAGGGAACTAAAGATAAAGTTACACATCATATTTCCTTGGAAATTTTTCCTAGCTAAAAAATAGGGAGTTCGGAGTTCGGAGTTCGGAGTTCGGAGTTCGGAGTAGGGGCGGGGTTTCCCCGCCCAGAGTGAGGGAATTATTTTCATCTTTGGTTGTGTACAAACGTTCGTGGGGGACTAGCTTGAAAATGGTTGTTAGTTGTTAGTTGTTGGTTGATAGCTTAGGTGTGGGAGTCGCACTCGAGATATTTTCATGTTTGGTTGTGTGCCAAAATTCGTGGGAGGCTAACTTGAAAATAGGCAACAGGCAACAGGCAACAGGCAACAGGTAACAGGTATTTTCATAATTGGTTGTGTACAAACGTTCATGGGAGGCTAGCTTGAAAATAGTTAGCGCGGAGTTTGTAGGGGCGCATTGCGTGCGCCCTTAAAAAGTTAGTCACAAAGTATTTTCATACTTGGTTGTGGGATTGTTCCATGAGGGGCTAACTTGAAAATAGTGAGTTCGGAGTTCGGAGTTCGGAGTTCGGAGTTCAGGAGTAGGGGCGGGGTTTCCCCGCCCAGAGTAAAGGAAGTATTTTCATCCTTGGTTGTGAGATTTTCCCGTGGCGGAAAACTAGCTTGAACAAGAGCAGACATCCCTCTCCTTAATAAGGAGAGGGAAAGATTTTTGCAAGCGCGAAAAGCGAGGGTGAGGTTTTTCATGGGCAGGTTGTGGGATTTTCTCGTGGGAGGCTGACTTGCTGTTGTGTATTAACAATGCACAACAGCTTATGAATTACCTCAAAATTTCCCTATTTCATCTTCTGAAGGGAGTTAAGTATTTTCAACGAAGGCATAATATAAGTCAGAGAATATACTCAGAATGACAGCATTTCTTGAGTGAGTGAAGTACACTCACAGTATAAATAACTTTTACTCATTAAAGTAATGATTAAGTAGCTTTTACAGCATATATCTGTTAATTCATTTGCAAAAAAATTATCTAAATTTAATTGCAATTTGAATATATTCAAGAGCATCTATACAAGTAAATGTTAGAGTTTCCCACAGTTATCAGGCCATCAGGAATCCAATCTACCATCATCTACAAGCCATTAGTAGTTTCACCGGAGACAAAGGTAATTGAAGCAATTACCCTAATGAGCCAAGTGCGATCTAATAATTCTGATAGTACATCTACCCATGATCGTGATGTCATAACAATCTCAAGTTGTGTATTGGTTGTAGAAGATGATCAATTACTCGGAATATTTACTAAGAAAGACATAGTAAATATAATCGCCAAACAAAAACCATTAGATAATTTGGTAATGAGAGAGGTAATGGTACATCCTCCCATTACCCTATATGAATCTGAGTTAAGAAATAAATTTTTTGTTCTTAATTTACTTCAGCAGCATCGGATTCATCATTTGCCAATCTTAGATAAAAATAATCGCCTTTTGGGTGTAGTAACCTATGAAAGTTTACAGAAAATAGAAAGAACTACTAGGAGCTATAACACAACAAAGTTACAAGAAAATCTCATACCTACTAGTGTTTTCATGATACTTGAAGATGGGAGATTTGCTTATGTTAATGAAACAGCCTGTAGCACTTTAGGATATACAAAAGAAGAGCTACTAAAACTATCCGTAACTGATATTAATGTTAATGCCTCCTCTCAATGGTGGGAGAAAAATTGGCAAAAGACTAAAAAGCTACACAACTTAATTATTGAAACCCGTCATATAAGCAAAAATGGTTCTACCTATCCAGTTGAAATTAGCTCTCATTATGTAAACATTGAGAATGAAGAGTATATCTTGGCTTGTGTAACAGATATTAAAAGTCGCCAATATATAGGACTGGAAAGAAGGCAATTAATTCAAGAACTATTGGATTTCAAGTTAACACTAGATAAATCTGCAATTGTTGCTATTACTAATAGCCAAGGTATAATCACCTATGTTAACAATTTTTTTTGCGAACTTTCTGGTTATTCCCAGAATGAATTAATTGGCAAAACCCATAAAATTATTAACTCTGGCTACCACTCCCAGGATTTTTTTAAAGACCTATGGAGAACTATTTCTAGTGGTCAAATTTGGCGTGGTGAAATTTGCAATCGAGCTAAAGATGGTAGTTTATATTGGGTGGCAAGTACTCTAATTCCCTTTGTTAATCAGCAAGGAAAACCTTTCCAATATTTAGCAATTCGCTTTAATATTACGGATAGGAAGAAAGCTGAAAATACCATTCGCTACCAGGCAGAGCGAGAAAAACTACTGCGAGAAATAAGTAATCGTATTCGCGATTCCTTAGATATTAAAAATATTTTTGACACAGCTTGTGAGGAAATACGCCAATTTATGCAGGCAGACAGAGTTGGTATATTCAAATTTGATATCAGCTCAAAATTAGAAAAAGGTGAATTTATTGCGGAATCAGTAGTTACAGATTTTCCTTCCATAATTCAGAAACCAGTGGAAGACCATTGCTTTAGAGATAATTATGAATATCTCTATAACCAAGGCGAATTTATTGCAGAATCAGTAGTTACAGATTTTCCTTCCATAATTCAGAAACCAGTAGAAGAACCTTGCTTTGGTAAAAACTATATATCTCTCTATAGTCAAGGTAGATTTTTCGCTTGTCCTGATATTTATAACTTCAATCTGCAAAAATGCCACATCGATATTTTGAAAAAATTTCAAATCCGGGCAAATCTGGTAGTACCGTTATTTATGCAGGATAAATTGTGGGGTTTGTTATGTATCCATCAATGTCAAACAACCCGTCAATGGCAAGAAGATGAGATTGAACTGAGCAAACAGCTTGCTAATCAGTTGACTATTGCAATTAATCAAGCCAACCTATTTGAGAAACTTAAGCAACAACTTATTGAACAACAAGAAGCAAAAGATCAACTGTCTGAACGCAATTATAAACTAGCTTTTTACAACGAAGAGCTAGCAAGAGCAACCCGCCTCAAAGATGAATTTCTTGCCAGCATGAGCCACGAACTTCGTACTCCCCTAAATGCAATTTTAGGTATGGCTGAAGGATTGCAAGAAAGGGTCTTTGGCAATATCACAGAAGAACAAAGCAAAGCATTAAAAACTATTGAGCGCAGTGGTTCTCACTTACTGGAACTTATCAATGATATCCTTGATATTGCCAAAATTGAATCAGGTAAATTAAAACTAGATTGTCAATTTACTGATTTATCCAGGTTGTGCGAATCTAGTTTGGCATTTATCAAACAGCAAGCTCTCACAAAATCAATTCAACTGGAAATAAGAAAACCGTTGAATATACCTGAGGTATTGATAGATGAACGGCGAATGCGCCAAGTCTTAATTAATTTGCTCAACAATGCAGTTAAATTCACTCCTGAAGGAGGAAATGTTACTTTAGAGATTAAATATGAACAAAGTTTAGAAAAATTAAATCTTGACAATCATATATCTCCAATCAAATTACAAATTCGTATCATTGATAATGGGATTGGCATTGCTCAAGAACATATGGAAAAATTATTTGAGCCATTTATCCAAATTGATAGTGCTCTCAACCGTAAATACACAGGTACTGGTTTGGGACTTTCCTTGGTAAAGCGAATTGTCGAACTCCACGATGGGCAAGTGAAATTAAATAGTACTGTAGGAGAAGGGAGTTGTTTTACAATTAATTTTCCCCACATTTGTTCTAAACCATTTCCTACTCCGATTCAGTCTTCTACTTACACTGATATTAAACTAGAAGAACTGGAAGAAGGACAATGCCCTTATATTTTACTAGTAGAAGACAATGACGCTAATATAGCCACTATTTCTAGTTATTTAAAAGCTAAGAAAATGAGGGTTATCTTAGCAAAAAGTGGAAAGGAAGCGATCGCGTTATTAGAATCAGAAACACCTGATTTGATCTTGATGGATATTCAAATGCCAGAGATGGATGGCCTCGAAGCTATCAAAAATATACGCAACCATCATAACTTAAAAAATGTGCCCATCATTGCCCTTACCTCTTTAGCCATGATAGGCGATCGCGAGCGCTGTTTAGCTGCTGGTGCTAATCATTATATGACTAAACCAGTTAGGCTAAAGCATTTAGTAAATGTAATCAAACAATTTATTTAAAATCCATCTAAATCAATCAAACTATGAATAAGTCATCTATCCTCATTATTGACGACGAGCCTGACAATTTTGATGTAATTGAAACTTTATTAAGTGTTGGTGCCGAAAATAGTTCTACATTGACACAAAAACACGATTATCAGCTGCACTATGCTGCCAGCGGACAAGAAGGGATTGATTTTCTCGAAACATGCAAAACAGATCTGATTTTGCTGGACATCATGATGCCTGTCATGGACGGCATAGAAGTTTGTCAACGAATCAAGGCCGATGCAAAATGGAAAGGTGTACCTATTGTTGTAGTAACGGCACTAAATACCAAATCAGACCTTGCCACTTGCTTACATGCTGGGGCTGATGACTTCATCAGTAAACCCATTAATGCTATTGAACTAGATGCCCGGGTTCGTTCAATGCTCAGAATCAAGGAGCAATATGATGATATCCAGACCTTATCCCAAGCACAAGGGAACACCATCAATTTTTTGAACAGAACCCTCAATGAGCTACGTGGTAATCTAGCTTCCAATTTAACTATTGAACAAGATAAACCCCTAACTGGCATATTGATGACCATTGACTTACTCAGAGATGAAATCGAGGGAATGAATGCCAACACTCCCGTAATCAATGAAATGCTGGATTTAATATACATATGGGCTCATCGCTTAGAAAGCCTAACATACAAACTACTCACAAACATGAAATGAGTGAAGGAGCGAAGGAGTGAAGGAGTGAAGGAGTGAAGGAATTATTTTCAGATCCTTGGTTGTGGGATTTCTTCGTGGGGGACTAGCTTAAACATAGTGCTTAAACATAGTTAAGAAGCGCTCTTGTAGGGGCGCATTGCGTGCGCCCTTGAGGAGTTAGTCACAAAGCCTTTTCATGGTTGGTTGTGGGATTTCCCCGTGGGGGACTAGCTTAAAAAAGGAGGGTTAGAGAGGATCTGACGCTGATTCACTAAGTCAGGATTTACGTAAGTGTCACAATTGGTGATTGGTGCGTGAGCTTACAAGTTTCATTGCTACGTTCAAATTATGATCGCAGCGTCACGCAACGGCAACAATGCAGTCAGAAAATCTACACCGCATTTTGCCTACCCTACAGTAAACATATGCCAGTTACGTAAGTCCTACATATAACAAAACTTACAATTTTGTAACAAAAAGTTAACAAAATGTAAAATAAATGTTTAATAATGAATTTAAATAAAAAAGTTAAGCAGATTGAAAGAATAACTTATCGGATTCTTGATATATTGTGAGACTAGATACAAATTACGTGGAGTGCAATTTTTGTCTTTACACTCATCATTTCCCCTCAAAGCCCGTCAACAACAGTTGATACTTTGAGCGGGAGTCTGGAGGAACAAATAAAAAATTATTTTTATTCCTGGGAAGATGAAAACAGGGCAAGTACGCAGCTCTTGCGTGCTGATTATGTAAAGGTGCTGGGAAAAAGTATCCTCAAAATGTCGGAGAGCGCGAGCAAAACTAGTGAATATTGTTGGATATCCACTGAGTATCCGTCTGTAGGAAGATTACTATACCTGTACTAGAGACAATCCCTAACACAATAGTGTTCCCAACCAATCCTAAGCGTGAACAGCGGATAGGTGATGATGAGGATAAGCAGCATGGAGCGTAATTTGTAGGTCAATAGAATGACTCCTTGGAAGGTAAATATGTCTTACACGAAGACTCAGTCGAAAGCAGGGTATGAAGCAGGGGTAAAGGATTACCGATTAACCTATTACACCCCAGACTACACACCAAAAGATACAGATTTATTAGCGGCGTTCCGCATGACACCCCAGCCGGGAGTTCCTCCAGAAGAAGCTGGTGCTGCTGTAGCTGCTGAGTCTTCCACTGGTACTTGGACAACCGTGTGGACAGACTTGCTCACTGACCTAGATCGCTACAAAGGTCGTTGCTACGATATTGAGCCAGTTGCCGGTGAAGATAACCAGTATATTGCTTACGTAGCTTATCCTTTGGATTTGTTTGAAGAAGGTTCTGTTACCAATATGTTGACCTCTATTGTAGGTAACGTATTTGGTTTTAAAGCTTTACGGGCACTACGTTTAGAAGATTTACGGATTCCTGTAGCTTACCTGAAAACATTCCAAGGTCCTCCCCACGGTATCCAAGTTGAGCGGGACAAATTAAACAAATACGGTCGTCCTTTGTTGGGTTGTACCATTAAGCCCAAGTTAGGTTTGTCTGCGAAGAACTACGGACGCGCCGTGTATGAATGTTTGCGCGGTGGTTTGGACTTCACCAAAGACGACGAAAACATCAACTCCGCTCCCTTCCAACGGTGGCGCGATCGCTTCTTGTTTGTTGCTGATGCGATTCACAAATCACAAGCAGAGACTGGTGAAATCAAGGGTCACTACTTAAACGTAACCGCTCCTACCTGTGAGCAAATGTTACAACGGGCTGAGTTCGCCAAAGAACTGAACATGCCCATCGTCATGCATGACTACTTGACTGCTGGTTTCACCGCTAACACCACCTTGGCTCGTTGGTGTCGTGACAACGGTTTGTTACTACACATCCACAGAGCAATGCACGCGGTGATCGACCGTCAGAAGAATCACGGTATCCACTTCCGGGTATTAGCTAAGTGCTTGCGGATGTCTGGTGGTGACCACATCCACACCGGAACAGTGGTTGGTAAGTTAGAAGGTGAGCGCGGCATCACCATGGGATTCGTTGACTTACTGCGTGAAAACTACGTTGAGCAAGACAAGTCTCGTGGTATCTACTTCACCCAAGATTGGGCTTCCATGCCTGGTGTAATGGCTGTGGCTTCCGGTGGTATCCACGTATGGCACATGCCCGCACTAGTAGAAATCTTCGGTGATGATTCCGTACTGCAATTTGGTGGTGGTACTTTAGGTCACCCTTGGGGTAATGCTCCTGGTGCAACCGCTAACCGCGTAGCCCTAGAAGCTTGTGTTCAAGCTCGTAACGAAGGACGCAGCATGGCTCGTGAAGGTGGCGACATCATCCGCGAAGCTGCTAGATGGTCCCCTGAATTGGCTGCTGCTTGCGAACTGTGGAAAGAAATTAAGTTCGAGTTCGAGGCAATGGATACCGTCTAATCCTTAAGTAAAGGGTAAAAGTTAAAGAGTAAAAGAAAATATTCTTCCTTCTTTTTACTTTTGACTTTTTACTTTTAACTTATTATGGGCTGGGGTCAAGCATGAATTTAAAGCAAATTGCGAAAGACACAGCGAAGACACTGCAACGTTACCTGACTTATCAGGCAATTAAAACTGTGTTAGCTCAACTTAGTCAAACAAATCCTCCGCAGTGGCGGTGGTTAAATAATTTTTCTGCCGACAAAATTCAGGATGGAGAGGCGCTCATAGAGCAGCTTTTCCAAGAAAAACCAGAATTAGCTTTGCGGATTATGTCTGTCAGAGAAAATATTGCGGAGGAAGTAGCTGAGTTTTTACCAGAAATGCTTTGCACTGGTATTCAGCAAGCTAACATGGAGCATCGTCGTCAGCACCTTGAGCGAATTACGCAACTGAATTTATCTAACCCCAGTCTGGAGACGGAACAACAAGCCAATCCAGATCCTAATTTAGATGGTTCATCTGATTAGATTTTGTAAAACGTAGTTCAAACATCGCAACCCATCACAAAATTATGCAAACTTTACCAAAAGAGCGTCGCTACGAAACCCTTTCTTACCTTCCTCCCTTGAGTGATGGTCAAATCGCCAAGCAAATTCAGTACGTTTTGGATCAAGGTTACTTCCCAGCAATTGAGTTCAACGAAGATTCTGACCCAGCTGAGTATTACTGGACAATGTGGAAATTACCTTTGTTCAACGCTAGCAGCACCCAAGAAGTACTCAGAGAAGTACAAGAGTGTCGCTCTCAGTACCCCAACTGCTTCATTCGTGTAGTTGGTTTTGACAACATTAAGCAGTGTCAAATCCTCAGCTTCATTGTTCACAAGCCCAACAGATACTAAGATTGATTCGCTATCAATAATTAGCGATAAATCACCGTAAGGTGGTTACTTTAGAATATCGCTTGGTATCCTAATATTAAGAGAGGTAGAAATATCTACCTCTCTTCTTTTTTTGATATAATACTGAACGTGAGTTCGACGGAATTTTGATGCTAAAACCCTTATGAATCAAGGATTTGTACAATTCAAGTGAGGAGTCACTGACCAAATAGTTGAGAATCAACTCAACAATTAACCTAAACTTAGTAAATCAGTGTGAGTTCGACATAACTCAGGTAAATTTTAACTCCGAACTCCGAACTCCGAACTCACGTTAATACTTATTGTTCAAGACTTAGAAGAAGTTCGAGAACTGGCTGCTGGTAATTATGTGAGGAGCGGTTAGTTATTTTAAGAATTTGGCATGGTAAGGAATATCCTGATTTCTAGTGCAAAGATTTAACTAAGTGTGTTTAAAGAGTAGAGAAAAAATATTTTTATTTGTATTAAACAACTGAATGCAGATTCATATCATGGTTATAGAAGCCTTAAATTTACAAAATTTCGATGCAGCCTTAGAACTGTTACAAAATTATCAAGAATTCTACCAAGTACAATCCATTGATCCAGAAAAAAATCGTCAACACTTGAGTCGAATTATGAATAATGAAGAACTAGGAAAATTATTCCTCTTGCAAGATAGAGAAATATATCTTGGTTTCGCCACAATTTATTATTCATTTTCTAGTACAACTGCCGAACAAATTGCGATCCTCAATGATTTATATGTATTAGAAAATTATCGAAGACAAGGATATGGTAAAAAGTTGGTGGATTACTGTATAAATTATCTTCAGTCCCTTGGTATGAGTAGAGTGAGATGGTCAACTACTAAAGATAATGCAATTGCCCAGCAGCTATATAAAAAGTATGGCAATGGAAGTGAGTGGCTAATTTATTCCTATCAAATCAATTAGTGATATCAATGCCAAAGCTTTCAGAAGTTAGGATTTGTTTTCTAGGTGAATCATTTGTCAACGGAACGGGCGATCCGCAATGTCTTGGGTGGACGGGTAGAATATGTGTGAATGCCAATCAAAAAGGTTATGACATAACATACTATAATTTAGGAGTGAGGAGAGAAACCAGTACTGAGCTGAAAAATCGTTGGTTGCGAGAAGTTTCTTATCGGTTGCCACCAGAATATGATGGGAGAGTTGTGTTTTCCTTTGGTGTGAATGACACAACAATGGAAAATGGTAAAACCCGTGTACCGATAGCAAAATCAATCGAAAATATTCACAGTATTTTAAAGTCAGCTATACAGTTATATCCTGTGTTAATGGTGAGTCCACCACCATGTGCAGATAGGGAGCAAAACCAGAGAATTGCTCATTTATCTCAAGAGTTTGCTGTAGTTTGTCAGCAATTGAATATACCTTATTTAAATGTTTTTCCGATTTTAGAAAAATCCTCTGTGTGGATAGATGAAGCGAGAAATAATGATGGCGCTCATCCTAGAGCAGCAGGTTATCAAGAACTTGCTCAAATTGTTAATAATTGGGATGCTTGGTTAAACTGGTTCCCGGAAGTTAATGTGTCAAAATAAATTAACCGTTCCAGGGGCAGAGGGCACAGAGAGAGGAATAATAAATTTTTATGATTCATTTCCGATTGCTATATCTTTTTACTCAATCTAAAATCTAAAATCTAAAATCCAAAATTGATATGAGTTATTACATTTCCCCCCGTTTTGAAGAAAAACTTTCTGTTTTTGTCACCAAAAACTACCTAGACATTCCGAATATGCGAGTTCCTTTAATATTAGGAATTCATGGACGTAAAGGTGAAGGTAAATCATTTCAATGTGAGTTAGTGTTTGAAAAAATGGGTGTGGAAGTAACTCACATCTCCGGAGGAGAATTGGAAAGTCCAGATGCTGGAGATCCCGCTCGTTTAATACGTTTACGTTATCGAGAAACCGCCGAATTAATCAAAGTGCGGGGTCAAATGTGCGTCATCATGATTAATGATTTAGATGCAGGTGCAGGACGTTTTGATGCAGGTACTCAGTATACGGTGAATACCCAGTTGGTAAATGCCACACTGATGAATATTGCTGATAATCCTACCAATGTCCAACTACCAGGGAGTTATGACCCTACACCTTTACACCGTATCCCCATTATTGCCACTGGGAATGATTTTTCCACCCTCTATGCTCCATTAATTCGGGATGGACGCATGGAAAAATATTATTGGGAACCAGATAGGAATGACAAGCTGGGTATTGTGGGGGGAATTTTTAGTGAAGATGGACTTTCATCCCAAGAGGTGGAGCGATTAATTGATACTTTTCCTAACCAAGCTATTGACTTTTTTAGCGCCTTGCGATCGCGTATTTATGACGAACAAATCCGTGACTTTATCTACGAAGTTGGTTTAGAACGCATATCTCAACGAGTAGTAAAAAGTCTGGAAGGATTACCAGAATTTAGACGACCTGATTTTAGCTTATCTCACCTCATAGAAATAGGTAACTTAATCGTCAAAGAACAGCAGCGAGTGGACAATTCCCGCTTGGTTGCTGAGTATAATCGCGCTTTAAATGTTCCACAACACAGTACACCCACTGTTAAGGAGACACCAATTAGTCAGCCATCAACCAATGGCTCCCACCTCACCCTAGAAACCCAAGCACAGGTTCGGGATTTATTGGCTCATGGTTACAAAATAGGTGTTGAACACGTAGATGAGCGTCGTTTTCGCACTGGTTCGTGGCAAAGTTGCAATGTAGGTACAATTGATGCAGAATCAGATGCCATATCTACCCTGGAAACTTGCTTAACAGAGTATAGTGACGAGTATGTACGCTTGGTAGGAATAGATCCTCAGGCAAAGCGGCGGGTTGTGGAGCAGATTATTCAACGACCAAATTGACTTATAGCTTCCCCCAAACCCCCACCATCAGTTAAAAGCTATAACTTTTTGTTGCAAACTGCTAAACACCCATCGGATAACCAGTGTTTTATGTCATATTGCAAAGTAGAATAAATACGCTTTTGAAGGAATAGGGAATCTCTGATTATGTCTCTCCGTCTAGGTGATACAGTACCCAACTTTACCCAAGCCTCCAGTACAGGCGAAATTAATTTTTACGATTGGGCAGGTGACAGCTGGGTAGTATTGTTCTCCCATCCTGCAGACTATACACCTGTTTGTACCACCGAGTTAGGTACCGTTGCCAAACTAAAACCAGAGTTTGATAAACGTAACGTTAAATGCATTGCCCTTAGTGTTGACGATGTAGATTCCCATATGGGATGGATTGGTGATATTGAAGAAACCCAAAGTACAAAACTCAACTATCCTATTTTGGCAGATCCAGACCGTAAGGTTTCCGATTTGTATGATATGATTCACCCCAACGCCAACGCCAAGGTGACAGTGCGGACAGTTTTCATCATCGATCCGAACAAAAAACTACGTCTGACTTTAACCTATCCTCCCAGTACTGGACGTAACTTTGATGAAATTTTGCGGGTAATTGACTCTCTACAGTTGACTGACGACTATAGTGTGGCGACACCAGCAGATTGGAAAGATGGTGATGATTGCGTAATTGTCCCCACACTTAAAGATCCTGAGGAACTGAAGCAGAAATTCCCCAAAGGTTTTGAGGTAGTTAAGCCTTATCTACGGATGACTCCTCAACCCAATAAGTAACTCCTCCGATGATGTTATTTGAGGGTGGGATTTACCCACCCTTTCATTTTCTTTGAGGTAATTGTTGTTCCTAATTTTCTGAAAAATTCATTCCAGTTTACCTCTGGGCAGCTAAATCAATATGACATCAGTAATAAGCGGAACTAACTTGTAAATTAGCTCACTAAATAAAAAATATCCATCAGTTTAATTACTGAAAGGAAATAATCTGATAAATTCTAATCACGTGTGTTATTGAAGAAGGCAGAGGTAGGAATTTAGAAGGCGTGGGGATATTAAACCCAAATTGAGCAAGGTATAGAGGCTTTTATTACATCAATATTATTAAAGAGATATATTAGAACTTCTGTTTGGATTGCAAGCGATCGCATCTATGACCGTTTTAGATAAAATTTTTACAATAATATGACCCAAATACTTAGGAGTTGAAGAGTGAGTAATTCTACTGTATTAACTCCACACGTTAGTTCAGTTGAATGGTCTATGGTACTAAAATACTATAATTAGGCTGTAATACTTAACAAACAATGGTTGAAGAGGGAAGTTGCTCACGGGGTGACAAAAGGAGGTTAAGGTTTTTCGGATATGTTGGTGGGCTATATAAGCTTGATAGCAATAGGTGTAGTAGCAACAGGTGCAATTCTTCAACAGCAGTTAACTAGAAACCGAGGAACACGGTGGTGGCAGCTACAACCTCTACGCACTGGGCTTTTGACTGCACCAGTAAAAAACTGTTTCTTAAATCTTGCTTACTTTACATATCTTTACTTAAATTTACTTAAGTTTTATGTCGGGCTATTGACTTCGTTGATTTATTCGCTATCTAACGACAAGATTATACAAATCATCCAAGATATTTCCTGTTAGCCCCACCACCGTGATACATCTTGTATGGCAGAAGCTGTATCTTTTACTGCTTTTTTACCACCTAAAGAAAATATAACTGGAGTTAATGCTTTTATATCAGTGAGTAAGTTTGGGCGAGTGTGAACAGATAAGAGGTGAAGGGTATCTCGCCAGAGGGAAAAAAGGTGGCTCTTGCGTACTTAGCGTGCTAAATTGATAGAGAAATGCCAAGAAAGTAAAGCTCTGATTTCAAAATTGCGAAAATTTCTGAAGCCAAAACCACTTCGTTTTATTAGCTTTAATTTATTATTAATTCCTTCCACTACCCCATTGGTAGTTTTTCGCTCAAAATATCCTACGATTTCTCCAAACCAACGTTTAATTGTTTTGACACTTTTGTGATAATAAGGTGCAGCTCGCGCTGCGCTAACGCGAACAGCTTCCTTTAACCAATCTATTAGTCCTAGTATTCCTGTTCCTAAATCTTCGCTCTCTTCAAATATATTGTGAAAGTCCTCTTTCAACTCATGCATGATTGCTATTAAAGGAGATGCTTCTCTGATTTTAGAGAGTTTTTCTTTTTGCTTTTCTGTGAGTTTACTCTCGGCTTTTAGAATTGTATATTTATTACCTTTTAAACTATCAAATATTTTTTCTCTCGACTTAGCATTTAATGAGGATGCGGTTTTCCTCTCTGCTATCCTAGCTCGATTTAGTTCATCATGTACTACCTTTGTAACATGGAATCTATCTACTGTGACAACAGCGTTTGGGCAAATATTCTCAACTAAATACTTATAATTTCCTGTCATATCAATGCTAACTTCTTCTATTTGTTCTAGAACTTGTTCTCCCCACTTTCTCATTTCATTTTCGATTTCAGTTTGTTTTCTTTCCTTTACTAAACCTATTAATTTCCCTGAATCTATATCTACTAGCACAACAATAAATTTTCCTTGTCCTTTAACCAAACTAATTTCATCTATTCCTAACCTCCTTAAATTTTTTACCTCTATTGGGATCACATTTTTCGCTACATCTTCAAGCATCGAGTTTACCGATTCATCCGTTAATCCATTATTTCTGGCAACATTACTCACATTACTATTAATAATTTGTTTGACAATCTTTGACGCATATCGGTGCGTGTACCCTTTTCTTTTACCCACAAAATCTAGTTCTTCACTAAATGTTTTTCGACATTTTTTGCACTTAAATCTGCGTCTATTTACATTCAGGATTACTTCTTTATCACCTATAGGTAAATCTTTGACTAAATATCTTTGATTTTGATGTAATTTTGATGACTTTTGTCCACAATGGGGACAAATTGCGCTTTTAACCTTTTTACTTACTGCTAAAATTAGAACTTGACCCTCTTGCAGACTTGATTCTACTATTACTTCAGGCAAATTTAAGAGTTGAGTCAGAATCCTTTTCATTATTACTTTTTATTCAAAATATTTAGATATATATTAACATTTTAGCACGCTAAGTACGCAAGAGCCCAAACTTCTTAGGGGATCGCACCGACGCCACTCATCCCGAATCTCCCTAACAGTAGCCAGAGCCTCTGGTAACAATTCTGGCAGTTTGTCTGCTAAGACACTTAGGACACCGGCGCGATACTCCCTAGACGGAATTTTTCTAGCAGCAGCCAGAGCCTCTGGTAACAATTCTGGTGGCAGAATAGATGCCAAACTACTTAGGGCTTTGGCACAATGTCTCTCATCCTGAATCTGCCTAGCAGCAGCCAGAGCCTCTGGTAACAATTCTGGTAGCAGTATGTCAGCCAAACTTCTTAGGACATCGGCGCGTTTCTCCTCACCCCGAATCTCCTTAACAGCAGCCAGAGCTTTTGACAGGACTAGTTGTTTTAAGTGTGGTGGCAAATAATTGGCTAGCTTTTTGAGCAAATGAGCTTTCTGTTCTGGATTCGGATTTTGTAGCGCGTAAGCTATTCCTTGTTCAGGAGTCCACACATTTTTTAAAACTAATGCAATCAGCATTTCTACCGATAGATTAGCTGCCAAACTATTAAGGGATGCGGTAATCAAAGCATAGCGGCATTGCAATCCAATAGCTTGAGGTGTGGTTGTCTCAGTCCAATCAACTTCCGCCAGTTGCCAAGCACGGGTAACATCAGTTATAAAGTTGGCAGTTTGTCCTAGCTTTTCGCACGCTTCAAACCAACCATTACCTCCTGTTGCTGATTCTTCCGCTAATAACTGGTGAATCTCTTCTACCTTTTCAGCTTTTTTCAAATGCCAAACTAGATGCTGGTGGATATAACCGTCATTGGGCAGGGTATGCCAGAGGTTTTTATCCGTTAAATTTCGGTAATTCTCCAAGAAAGTAGCGTGAGCAGCAGGCAAAGTTATACCCAACCCTGGTAAATTACCTTTGGGTTTTGGCTTGGGTGGAGCAGTTAACAAATTACGTGCAAGGTCGTGAAATAAGTCATGTAAACGGTAAGTTGGTGTTCCATCTGCCAAAGGGACACCAGGCAATAACAGTGCTTTATTTTTCAAGTAGCGTAACTCATCCCCTGCATCCCGCTCATCATCCATATCCCACAGGGTTGCAGCCATTTTCTGAGTAATGGTTGCATCCTCCGGTAATATTCCCAGCCAAATAAAATTTTCTCGCGTATCGTCTGACAATCGCTGCACGCTCAAATTTAATGATGCAGTTAAACTGAGGCGTTTTAAACTTACTTCATCCGTAGCATCTCTGGCTGATTTGTTATCTAATGTTTTTAATCGGGCTACCTCTTGCTGCATATCCTGCACAATCACAGTCCAAGGTGTACCATCAGTAACTTGGGCAGCGGCTAGTTCTAATGCCAAAGGTAGGTAGCCAATGGCTTTCGTCAAAGTTTCAGCTTCTTGAATTTCTGTATCAGTAAATTTACGTCCTATTTTCTTAGTCAGCAGTTCCATCGACTGGGATGGTGTCATGACATCCAAAGAATATGTGCTGGCTCCGAGAACTTGGGCGATTCCGGCTTCGCGGGTTGTTACCAAAACTTGACAACGCGCTCCCCCAACATTAAATGCTTGGGCATCCTGTGTATTCCAAGCATCATCCACTACCAGCAGCACAGCTTTGTCATAAAGCAATGTACGTAGTTGAGTACAAGTAGCTTCTACGCTGGTAGCTTTGAAATTGTAATCCCCCAATGACTGTACCCAGCCACTAAGGAGAGATAGAAGATTTGGTTGTTGACCTAATGTTGCCCAGAGAATCCCATCACAAAAGTGAGCTTGCACCTCTTCATCATGAGCTAAAGCCGTGGCAATGGTAGATTTACCCACAGAACCCAAGCCGTGAATGGCTGTAACTACCAAAGTCCGCACATCTGAGGAATTTGTTAGCAGACGATTTTTTAGGTCTTGGGTGTATTCGGGACGGTCTACATAATAAGTTGGTAGGGGTGGGGCTTGGAAGATGTCAATTTTAGGTCTGGTTACAGTCGCAATACCATCATCTTGTTGATAATTAGCTTCCAAAGCTTTTGATTTTGATGGTCTGTTGTTTTCCCATACCTCATCAAACCGTTTCAGATTCTGTTCTTTATCTTTTGACCATAGCTTCAATGTAAAGTGCCAATTACCAGAACCCCTCTTTGTGGCGCGGTTGTCCTCCAGAATTTTTAATAGAGAATCATCATTATCTTTATCCAGAAGTTTGAGGGCTTCTCGGATTTGTGGTTTGGTTAACTTCTCTGGGTATTTATCTTTCGCTGTCAACCACTCCAAAGCTACCAGGGTTGTTTGGATAATTAGTTTGGGTTTTTTACTGTCTTCTTCAATCCAATTATTGTGCTTAATATCAAAACCATAGTCCTCAAATTCCCCATCCACAAAACAAAGTAACGCCTCCAACAGACGCTTGACCCGTTTTTTTACTTGAGGACCATAAGTTTTTTTGGGCATTACATCCAAAAATTAGACTAAGAAGTTTGGGGCTGTCCCAATTTGGGAATACCACCCCAATCTCAATTTAATCCAGATTTTAATGTATTTTTCACCACATTGGGGTATTTGCATTGGTTTACGACCCCAAAGGGACGCTGAATCTATCAGATTTTTGAGGTTTAAAAAGATGAAAGACAAGCGTCAAAACATTGTTGGTAAAACCATTGCTTTGTTGCTAACCGTGCAAATATTCCTGGTTGGCTTACAGGCTAAAAGCCAGATTGAAGATGGTGAATTAAAACTTGAGGTGTTAATTTGGATGATTCAACAATCTATTCCCGCACTCAAACACATTCAAAGTCTGCAAGAAAAGGGGGATAAAAATAAAAGATAAAAACGAGTGATACCAATTCACAAAAATATTGATACATATGTAGGGGTATGTAGGGGCGCAATGCTTGCGCCCAAGTCCATGATTTTGATCACCAATAAAGTGAAACGGTATGAGGGGTAATACCGAGCAATTTTGGTATCTAGCATTACCTCTCAAAACCCCTGCCACATAATTATGTTGACCTCTTGGTTTACCTGGCTGAAACTCTCATTTTTACCTCAGTCTCCGCGCATTTTGTGATCTACTGAACCAGAAAATTATCGTCCTTTGTTATGTAACACTTCTTTATCATGGGAAGAAAGAGTGTAAAGTAATTTGTCAATGCTCACCCATATAAAAGATATCGCCATACAACTAGCACCTAGACTAATTGAAATTCGCCGTCATATTCACTCCCACCCAGAACTCAGCGGACAGGAATACCAAACATCTGCCTTTGTTGCTGGTGTGTTATCTTCTTGTGGGATTCATGCGGAAGAGGGAGTGGGCAAAACAGGGGTAATAGGGGAACTACAAGGTAAGGGGGAGGATAGCCGCATTTTAGGTATTCGTACTGACATGGATGCTTTACCAATTACAGAACTTACTGAGTTAGGATTTACCTCACGCCAGCCAGGTATTATGCACGCGTGTGGTCATGATGTACATACCACAGTAGGTCTGGGGACGGCAATGATTCTTTCACAAATTGTAGAGGAGTTGCCCGGTAAGGTGCGATTTTTGTTTCAGCCAGCAGAAGAAATCGCCCAGGGAGCCAGTTGGATGGTGAAAGATGGAGCAATGGACAACATAGATGCCATACTGGGGATTCATGTTTTTCCTTCCATCCCCGCAGGTTCAATTGGTTTGCGTTATGGAGCATTAACAGCGGCGGCGGATGACTTAGAGATTATTATCATTGGCGAATCCGGGCATGGCGCTCGTCCCCACGAGGCGATTGATGCTATCTGGATTGCTTCCCAAGTGATTACTAACTTGCAGCAAGCCATTAGCCGTACCCAGAACCCCTTGCGTCCCGTAGTGTTGAGTATTGGTAAAATTGAAGGAGGCAGAGCGCCCAATGTGATTGCCGATCGCGTACAATTATTAGGAACAGTGCGATCGCTACACCCGGAAACTCGCACTCAATTACCAAATTGGATCGAACAAATTGTTGCCAATGTCTGCCATGCCTATGGTGCTAAGTATGAAATCAATTATCGCCAAGGCGTGCCCTCAGTCCAAAATGACTATGCTATTACTCAAATACTTCAATCGGCGGCGGAAGAGGCTTGGGGAAGCGATGCGGTGCAGATTTTACCAGAACCATCTTTGGGAGCGGAAGATTTTTCTGTGTATTTGGATCATGCACCCGGTTCTATGTTTCGTTTGGGGGTAGGTTTTAAAGATAGAATGATTAATTATCCCCTGCACCACCCATTATTTGATGTGGATGAATCTGCAATTGTCACTGGGGTTGTAACTCTTGCATATGCGGTTTATAAATACTTTTCTGATAGTGCTTAGTTGCGAATTAGCTATATTTTTCAGCTGAGTACAAATATCTAATTCATGACAACTCCCAAACTGTAAAATTGGGAGTTCATGAATATTTAGAAACTGTTAAATTAGTCAACCGCTGAGCGTCAGTCAAAAGTCATTAAATCATAGTCATGTTCTGGAAGAAATGCCTTACGATTAACGCAAGTTGAAATTATGCAAAAAAGAGTCAAAGTAAAACCTAATTCCAAACAGCAAAAAATTACTGAAGAGACAGATGGCAGCCTTACCATACGTTTAAAATCTCCTCCTGTGGATGGTAAAGCAAATGAAGAGTTAATCAAACTATTAGCAAAAAAATTTGATGTACCGAAATCATGTATTCACATCAAATCTGGCTTGTCATCCCGAAACAAACTGATAGAAGTTGATAGTTGATGGTTGGCCACTCCATTGCGGAGGTGAATTCTGCGGATACGCTATGGGAACCCTCCGATTCATTGGCGTTTAAAGAACACAACCCAACCTTATTAAAGGTTTGTTGGGTTTCCCTATCGCTCAACCCAACCTACCATTCTCACTGCTTGAGTTACCCCAAGCCTCTCTTACCTTCTCCTTTATAAGGAGAGGGTAATTCACATCTTGCACCACAAAATTATTGAGAAAATTAGAGCCTGAAACCCTTATTTATCCGTAGGGTGGGCAATGCCCACCTTACCCTTATTCTGGCTAGAAAATAGGGAACAGGTAAGAGGTAAGAGGTATTTTCATGCTTGGTTGTGAGATTTTCTTGTGGGAGGCTAACTAGAAAATAGTTAGGATGCGTGGAGTAGGGGCGCATTGCGTGCGCCCTTGAGGAGTTAGTCACAAAACATTTTCATCCTTGGTTGTGGGATTTTCCCGTGGGGGAATAGCTTGGAAATAGGGAGTGTAGACGCGGTAGCGGCTTCCCGTAGGGTAGGAGTGAGGGAATTATTTTCATGCTTGGTTGTGAGATTTTTTCGTAGTGGGCTGACTTGAACAAAAAAATCTCTGACAAATGAGAAAATTTAAATTTATTTATTCAAAATAAAATCAATTCAGTTTCTGGAATGAATTAGTCAGTGTTATAACCAACAAAATAATAAAATTATCAGGCTATCATTTAGATAAAATTTAACTGGATGGAGATTTTAGATTGAGACATCGCAAGAAACGAAAACAAAATCGTTTTTTCCTATCGAAAAGTATGAAAATATTGATTATTACTCTTATCTGTATCTTTTTTTATGCTTATTTTATTGAGCCAAATTGGATTCAAGTTCGTGCTGTAGAACTAAAATTACCACATTTGGCAGCAGAATTTGATAGTTATAAAATCGTTCAACTTAGCGATATTCACGTAGACAAGAAGATGAAGAAACAACGTTTAACTCGTCTTTTTCAACTTGTCAACCAACAAAAACCAGATTTAATCGCTTTAACAGGTGATTATGCAACTAAAGGCTACGAAAAATTTATTCCTAATCTAGTCACATTGAGTCAACTGGAACCTAAGGATAAAACTGTGGCTGTCTTGGGCAATCATGATTACTCATCACATACTCATACCCAAGCCACTAAACACATATTACAGCAAACTAACATTCTCAACCTTGCCAATACTGTTTATTCCCTCCAGCGAGGTAACGCCATGCTCCATATTGCTGGTGTTGATGATGTCTGGGCACGAAAAGACCGTTTAGATTTAGTATTAAAGCAGTTACCCGAGGCAGGTGCAGCAATTTTACTCGCCCACGAACCAGATTTTGCTGACATTAGTGCTGCTACAGGAAGGTTTGATTTGCAACTATCTGGACATTCCCATGGTGGACAAATACGCTTGCCTTTCTTTAAACCACCAATTCTTCCGCCCTTAGGTAGTAAGTATTATAAGGGGCTTTACCAAGTAAGAGAAATGATTCAGTATACCAATCGAGGTATTGGCATTAGTCATATACCTTTACGATTTAATTCCCGTCCAGAGATTACTGTGTTTACTTTAGTTGCTGATTCAGATTCAGGGATGAGGGGATGATGAAGTAATGAACTATTAAGCGTCTAAATTGTATACATAAAGCGGGCAGGATGCCCCGTTCGCGGAGCGTCTCTGAAAGAGTTAGTCGCTACAACGGGGGGAACCCCCCTACGGGTTCGGTAGTTGTTCATGGGGGAAACCCCCAAGACCACACTACCTCACCGCAACGCGCTTCTCTCCGCACTACAATAACCTGGTTTTTTATTTTATACAATTTAGCTGCGTATTAATTCAGTGAAGAAGCTATCCCGACTTTGATCAGTGGTAATACTTAGTCCCTGGTTATTTCCTGGAAAATTAGAGATTTCGGATGCTGTACCCCTAAAATTTTGATTAAAATCGGCTTAATCGTAAGTTATTTACTGAAATTGAACAGAACCAAGAGGTAAGCAATGCAGAAACGCAAAGCTCTGATTCTTCAGGCTCCAAGGGAAATGTGCTTTCAAGAAGAGGTACTCGAAGCTTTACAACCCCATCAAGTCCTTGTTCGCTCGGTTTTATCTGCTTTCAAGCATGGCACTGAGATGACGGGATATCATGGCTCGAGTCCTTTCCTCAAGAGAAACCTAGACCCAAAATTACGGATTTTCTTAGACAACACCGAAGATGCTTCCAGCATCCTCTACCCTGGCACACTGGGCAATATGACAGTTGGTATTGTTGAGGAGGTAGGTAAGGAGGTAAACTCTTTGGCAGTTGGAGACCATGTTTTTGGGTGGCTACCAGTAGCAGATTGGCATGTCAGCTCTGCTGACGAGCTGTATCCCTTGGATGGATTAACACCTGAGCAAGCATTGTGCATTGATCCAGCCAACTTTGCCATCGGAGGAGTACTTGATGGAGATATTCGCTTCCGTGAGAAAGTCCTGATTACAGGACTAGGAGCTATTGGTCTTCTAGCTGTTCAATATTGCAAACTGCACGGAGCAACGGTGTACGCTTCCTCCAGCTTTGCCCAGCGCCGCCAACTTGCCCTTGATTATGGAGCAGACGTAGTTCTTAACCGGAAAGAGATCCCAGATTTGGGCTTAGAAGTTAAGCGGTTGACAAATGGGGGAGTTGATGCAGTAATTGAATGCTCTGGGCGCTATATTCAACTCAAATATGCCATGCGAGCAGCCCGCCAGTGTGGTCGAGTTGTTTGTGTTGGCTTCTATTCTGGTGGTGCAAGTGACTTGAATTTAGGAGAAGAATTTTTCCATAATCGTCTTTCCTTAATAGCTTCCCTACCGGATGATTATTGGAACAATCCAGTGCGGGGTGAAACCCCCCTCTATGCCCGGGATCTCCATCAACTCATCATTCAAGATTTCAAGGCAGGACGCTTAAATATTGAAGGGCTACTTGGACCAAGCTACCCGTTTAGTCAAGCCAAGGAAGCTGTAGAAGCCATTTCTGAGAATCCTACTGATGTGATTAAGGTTACTATTAAGTACTGAGGAAATAGTTCGTCAGGAATTTATCTGACACCAAATCCGGGCTATTATTTTGTTTTGCACTACAAAAATCTTTCCCTCTCCTCATTTCCCTCTCCTTAATAAGGAGGGGGATGTCCGTAAGGACAGGGTGAGGTTTTGTGTTTTATTTCATCTTAAACCCCATCCATCTTGAAATCTGGAGTTTTCATGTAGGTTGGGTTGAAGAATGAAACCCAACGATAGCAATGGTTCCGTTGGGTTACGCTATCGCTAACCCAACCTACAACAATTACGAATCTCAAGGTGGTTTTG
>JASJCJ010000312.1 GCA_030066045.1 Calothrix sp. MO_167.B12 | reverse complement strand
ACTTCATCCGGGCTATCCACCCGGTTTATAGACATTTCTTGTATAGGTATATATGCTGCTGTTTTAGCACCGATGTCAATCAGAGCGCCACGCGGCTCTATACTGAAAACTGTACCGGGCACGATATCCCCTGGGCTAAAGTGATAATCGTATTTGTCGAGTAGGGCTGCAAAATCCTCGTGAGTGAACCCAATTTCAGCAGTAGCAGTTGATTTCTGATTGACCATGCTAGTTGTTTCCTGGTTTTAGTCTCCGTAATTTTTGTGCCTCCTAGCGATGTATATGCAAGGGCCTAATAGGCAAGTATACACCTACATCCTTCATCATCCTAGCGCAGCAAAGCTAATCTTAACACGCATCAAATGACAAATCAGATATTATATCGGATTTACTTGCTATATTAGTGTAGGCGATCGCGGGCTTCAATTGCGATTTCACAAATTTTTGTCTGGCGATAAAACTAAAATTACCGCTGTTACTAATTTTAGCAACAGCGGCTCATATTTTGCCATTCAAACAATTGACAGCATTTAATTGTAACGCATTCCCCACGCATAGAATGCGGGGGCTTTTAGCAGCCCTGTCCACCGACGGTGTCAAAGATGTTCACCTTCGATCACATCAGCTTCCGAACCTCTAGGCATGGTTACGATTAACAGAGGGTGTACTCACCCCCATACCCCAAAAACACACAGGCTTTTCGCTAAAAAACGAGTAGTATGCTTCTACCCTTTTTAGACTACGCGCCAGTCAGAATGCCTACTAGAACAACTGTTGCTGCGGGGTTACACAGTGCCTTTTCTAATTTCGGCATCCTTTATCATCCCATAAAACACATACTTGGGGGAATAAATTCCCCTGCCACTTCCTCCCCATGCTTGGAAAGCAGGGGCTGACGCGACGATGATTTTCGGTGACTATTTTCCAATGCGGGGAGGTTCGCGGAATGCGATCGCAAAGAAAAGAGTTCCAATTGCTAGGGTCAAAATTAAAATGTAAGCAACGCTTTCCATATTAGTATTTCCTGCCTATCCAGGGTGTAAAAATAGTGTACCAATTAACAGGAAAGAATGGTTATAAATCAGGATGAAGTTACTAGAATAAAGCTAACACAAGCGTCTCAAGCATACACATTGATAGCTCTAATAGAACCCCTTAGTACTTTAAGCTGAAACTTTAAACCTGACTATAACCATTCCTAAAATTTTGTGACAAAAGCTTTAAGCAATTTCTTTGCCGGGGGTTCTAGTGGTTTTATCACCCACTTTCTGGAATAGACCCCACTCTACTTGTTCTTCCAGATCGGCTTCTACACCGGCAAATACATCACGGTAGATTGTCCGAGAGCCATGCCAAATGTGACCAAAGAAGAACAATAGAGCAAATACAGCGTGTCCAAAGGTAAACCAACCTCTGGGGCTAGTGCGGAATACACCGTCAGAATTCAAGGTTTCTCGATCGAATTTAAAGATTTCTCCACCTTGAGCACCACGGGCAAAACGTTTTACTACCGCAGGGTCTGTAAATGTTTTACCACCTAAGTCCCCACCATAGAAACTAACTGTGACACCAGTTTGCTCGAAGCTATACTTGGATTCTGCCCGACGGAAGGGGATATCAGCACGGATAACGCCATCCTCATCAGCCAGAACTACGGGGAAGGTTTCAAAGAAGTTGGGAAGGCGACGTACACTCAACTCCCGACCTTCTGCATCTGTGAATACAGCGTGACCCTGCCAAGATTGGGCAATACCATCACCCTTAACCATTGGTCCTGTACGGAATAAACCACCTTTAGCTGGGCTATTACCGACATAATCGTAGAAAGCCAGTTTTTCCGGAATTTTTGACCAAGCTTCGGATAGGCTATCTCCATTAGCGACGCTAGCCTGTACCCGGCGGTTAATTTCCTGTTGGAAATATCCTTGATCCCATTGATAACGGGTAGGACCAAAAAGCTCAATGGGAGTAGCAGCGTTACCGTACCACATGGTTCCAGCAACCACAAAAGCAGCAAAGAATACTGCGGCAATACTACTGGAAAGTACTGTTTCAATGTTACCCATCTTCAGGGCTTTATAAAGCCTTTCCGGTGGTCTTACGGACAGGTGGAATAAACCTGCAATAATACCAACTACACCAGCAGCAATGTGGTGTGCCACTATACCACCAGGGTTAAATGGATCGAACCCTGCTGGTCCCCATTCCGGTGCTACTGGTTGCATATGACCCGTTAAGCCATAGGCATCGGAAACCCACATTCCCGGACCAAATAAACCAGTCTGATGGAACGCTCCAAAACCGAAGCAAAGTAAACCAGATAGGAATAGATGAATACCAAACATTTTTGGCAAATCCAAAGCGGGTTCGCCAGTACGGGGATCTTGGAATAACTCCAAATCCCAGAATACCCAGTGCCAAACAGCAGCCAGGAATAATAAACCAGAAAGTACAATGTGGGCAGCAGCAACCCCTTCAAAGGACCAGAAACCAGGATCATAGTTGGGATCGCCGATTACGTTCCAACCACCCCAGGAACCTACAACACCTAACCGTGACATGAAGGGTAGCACGAACATTCCTTGCCGCCACATTGGGTTGAGAATTGGATCGCTGGGGTCATAAATAGCTAACTCGTAAAGAGCCATAGATCCAGCCCAGCCTGCAACCAGGGCTGTGTGCATCAAGTGTACAGAAATCAACCGCCCTGGATCGTTCAGAACGACTGTATGTACTCGGTACCAAGGTAGTCCCATCGACTACGCTCCTCCTCGATGAGTTCGTTTACAAAGCAATTTTCTTACAGAAGTTATAACTAGGAGCAGATACATTTTCCCTGGGGAAACTCACTGGCTCCGTTAAGGGCTTCTCTCAGTTTTTCTTATTGCCACAGTCTACATTTTTCCACAGCTTGGTCTGAATAAATATAGACAGCGTGGTAAATTGGGCAAGGTTTACGTACCTTGGGTATATAATCCGGAAGATATACGTCCAAAGTTGATGTACGCAAAGGCCAAGTAAAAATGAGAATGTTTTACAAAGTGTAACTAGATTGTGGAGCTATTTGCAAGGGGATTTTTGTAGCGGTAAGAGTATAGCCCTCCGGGCAGTGTGGGGAGGGAAGGAGGGAAGGAGTGATGGAGTGAAGGAGTGATGGAGTGAAGGAGTGAGAGAGTAATAGAAAACTAACAACCAACAACCAACAACCAACAACTATCAACTAACAACCATCAACCATCACCTCATCATCAAAGCACTAATTGATTCAGATTTTGCAGCTGACATTTAGCTGCGGCTTTACCTAGATGTTCGATGACTTGCTCGGCACTCATTAACCTTCGCAAAATCACTTGACCTATAGTTTGTTTTGATACTGGCAATTGTGTATTGTCCATTGGCTTCACTTCTACCATTACTACCACTGGTTCCACTCGATACAGCCATAACAGTTCATTTTTTTCGACCAAACAAATATCCAATTGCTGAATTTCAGGCGATCGCCTCCATGCAGTAACTTGCCACAGCCCATCTGTGGCCCATACTCTACCAACTGTCCAGCCTGCCGACAAAAAGAAATATTTCATGTTTTGAGAATCGTGAATAAATCATGGACATCTAAAATTTCGATTATCTTCCCTGGAAATGGTCTTGATAATATATGAGAGATAAATTAATTTCTGTCAGACAATATTAAGAAACATAAACATAAATCATTTTAACAATAACATAGATTCAGCAATCATTTTAAACCATGAATTATTGATAATAAAAAATGTTAATTTTTTCTTCCTTTACGACCTAAATAAGAAATATATAAATAAAAATAACAAATTAAATTGTATTTCTTATTCATGAATTAAGAGACAGTCTATCGACTGTGTACTGATTACTTATTACTTATTACTTATTACTTATTACTTAAGCCCAAAGGGCTGTCCGAAGGCATATTACCTTGTTCCTTCTCATAGGATACAAGCCCTGCCATGAATGGCGGTCATGGTTTGGGAGGAGTAGAAGCTTCAGACAAACCATGAAAACCGCTCAAACCCTCTTCCCTCTGACTTCTGACTTCGCTTTGACGAACATATAGTAGAATGTCTGACCATTGAGTTTAACAAAATCCGATACTATGCCTACCTTTCTTGTATGGCTAAGGCGATGGGGTCAGATGAAACGATTCCTAGCTTTATTTGCTGTCTGTTTATTCTTAGTTGTTAGTTGTGGTACGCGTCCCCAAACAACTACAACAACCATATCTCCTGGGGGGGATGGAAGTATTACTATTGGAACCACAGGCAAACCCCGTACCTTAGATCCGGCAGATTCCTATGAATTGTCTTCCCTAGGAATTATATTCAATATGAGCGATCGCTTGTACGTATATAAACCAGGAACTACAGAAATTAAACCCCAACTGGCAACTGAGATGCCTAAAATTAGTGAGGATGGTTTAACTTATACTATCCCCTTGCGTCAGGGAGTTGTGTTTCATGATGGTACACCTTTTAATGCCAAAGCTATGGCATTTAGTATAGAACGGTTTATCAAAAATGGTGGTAAACCATCTTTCCTACTAGCAGACACCGTAGAATCAGTTAAAGTCACAGGGGGTTATGAACTAACTATTAAGTTGAAAAAACCCTTTGCAGCCTTCCCTGCATTGTTGGCATTTTCTGGGGTATGTCCAGTGTCTCCCAAAGCTTACGAATTGGGTGCAGGGAAATTTAAACCAGATACCTTTATTGGTACTGGTCCATATAAATTAGCTAAGTATGGTACAGATTCAATTCGATTAGATGTTTTTGAGAAATATTGGGGAGAAAAACCAGCCAATAAAGGTATTAATATTCAAATTCTCAGTAAACCAGCAAATTTGTTTAATAGTTTCCGCAACAATGCAGTAGATATTGCTTATATATCCCTAGAACCAATTCAAATTCAGAATTTGGAAAAAGATGCTGACAAAGGAGAGTGGCAAGTAATTACTACTTCTGGTAGTGTAGTCAGCTATATTACCTTAAATCGCAATCAGAAGCCCCTAGATCAGCCAGAAGTACGTCAAGCGATCGCAGCTATGGTGGATCGTCCTTTGTTAAACCAACGGGTGTTATTCGACCAAGCAGAGCCACTTTACACCATGATTCCCACCACCTTTAATATATCCCAACCATTATTTAAAGATAAATATGGTGATGGCAATGTAGATAAAGCAAAACAGTTATTAACCACTGCTGGTTTCTCTCCAGCAAACCCAGCCAAAATTCAAATTTGGTATCCTTCCAGTTCTCCTACTCGCAGCTTAGTTGCCCAAACCCTCAAAGCCTATGCTGATCAAAAAATGGAGGGGGTGCTGCAATTGGAAATCAGAACTGTAGAAAGTGCCACTTTCTTTAAAGAAATTTCCAAAGGTTTATATCCTATATCTTTAATCGATTGGTACCCTGATTTTTTGGATGCAGATAATTATATTCAACCCTTTTTAGATTGTAAAAAAGGTTCAGAAGCTAAAGGCTGTGAGGATGGTGGTAGTCAAACCCAAGGTTCTTTTTACTATAGCGAAGCCATGAATAAATTGATTGATCGGCAACGTAAAGAACTTAACCCAGAAGCACGGGAAAAAATCTTTGCCGAAATTCAAAATATTATTGCAGAAGACGTACCCTACATTCCTTTATGGCAAAGTAAAGATTATGTATTTGCCCGCAAAGGTGTAAATGAAGTAAAACTCAATCCAACTCAAAATTTAATTTACAAAACTATCAGAAAATAGTTATCAATTAGGCTAAGGTGGGCTTCTCCCATTGGTGTCAACTTAAGTTAAAAGCCTTTGCAAATCTCGTTTCCAGCCAGAGGCTGGAAATGCGTATTCGGAGGCTCCGCCTCCTTTGATGATGAATTGAGGCGGAGCCTCGTAATCTATGCTCCCACCCAGAGCATGGGAGCGATTCAAAATAATTTAGTCTAGTTCCCGGTGCAAAACTCCAATAATCTTACCCTCTCCTTAATAAGGATGCTGCTGGCGAATAGTAGGTTTGACCCCTCACCAGACTAAAAGCTGGGGATTATTGTCATTATTTGGACTTGTTTTTTCTGCCCCCACTCCCCCACTCTCCCACTCCCCCACTCCCAAGAGGGTGATACCCCTGATTCGTCATTGGTATCCTTAATAAGGAGAGGGTGACGCAGGCAGGTGAGGTTTTATAAGTATTCATCCGCACATGATATTACTCCGAACTCCGAACTCCGAACTCCGAACTCAAATATGTCTCGCTCCAAAGCTTTACAGTATTACATCACAGTCCGCTTACTGTTAACACCATTAATGTTGTGGACTATTACCACCATCGTCTTTCTACTATTAAGAGCAACTCCTGGAGATCCAGCGGATGCTATTCTTGGTAATCGTGCCACAGAAAGTGCCAAAGAAGAATTACGTAAACAACTAGGGTTAGACCTCCCCCTATGGCTACAATACCTGAATTATCTGGGGCAGTTATTACGCTTAGATTTAGGAACCTCCTTAACTAGCCAGGGGCAAAATGTTTGGGATATCATTGGGCAATATTTCCCCGCTACTCTGGAATTAGCCATATTTAGTATGTCGGTGGCCTTGATTGTAGGTATTGGGGTTGGTACACTTTCCGCATCCCGTCCCGGTACTATTTTTGATTTAGGGGGACAGTTATTTGGTATCATCACTTACTCCCTACCCATGTTTTGGGTAGGAATGCTCCTACAATTGATTTTTGCTGTACAACTAGGTTGGTTTCCCAATTCCAATCGTTTTCCCCCCAGTATTCCCACTCCTACCCACATCACTGGCTTGTATACAGTGGATAGTTTATTAGCGGGGAACTTGACCCAATTTTTCGCTGCCATCCATCACCTTGCCCTTCCCAGCATTACTTTGGGGGTATTACTAAGTGGAATTTTTGAACGGATAGTACGGGTGAATTTGAAACAAACCTTACAAGCAGACTATGTGGAAGCAGCGAGAGCCAGGGGGATTCCGGAAGGAAAAATTTTAGTATCCCATGCTTTGAAAAATGCTCTGATCCCTGTAATTACCGTTTTGGGTTTAACCTTTGCCTCTCTTTTAGGTGGCGCGCTTTTGACAGAGGTAACATTTTCCTGGCCAGGATTAGCCAACCGTCTCTATGAAGCTATTTCCTTGAGAGATTATCCTATTGTCCAGGGAGTATTGGTGTTTTTTGCTGGTATTGTGGTGATTGCCAGCATTATCATTGATATTTTGAATGCTTATTTGACGTACTCCCTGGGATAAATCCGCAGGGATTCTCAAAGGATATTACCAGGCAGGATAAATCCGTGCCTGTGCATCCTTTTTCCTGCTTCTTAGACTCTTAACTAGACTGTCACCAGTCCCCGTCAGAACGTCTCCA
>JASJCJ010000074.1 GCA_030066045.1 Calothrix sp. MO_167.B12 | reverse complement strand
GGGTTGAAGAATGTAGACGCAACAGCGGCTTGGAGCAGAGTAACCCAACACCAGTAAAGCTTTGTTGGGTTTCCCTACCGCTCAACCCAACCTACATTTTTAGGCGTGTCAGTCCACTATAAGTACCTAATTTTATTCAACAATCAAACCGGATTCTTATATATTGGGATTCTTGTTACTCGTTTCAATAACTCGCCATACGTAATACCATGACAATAATCTGTAGCTAAATATTAATTGTGACGATTATTTCCCAACTATGAATTTAACTAAATTAGCACCAATTTTAGTGACTATTACCACTAGTTTATTTATATCTACAACAGCTACAGCCCAGGTACAGTTTAAACCCTTTCCTCGTCATACTCCCACAGCACAAGTTGTAGATAATGGTACTAAATTGAAAATTAATTATGGTAGAAAAACCCAAACCATTAAAGCCAGTAGTTTAAATGTGGGCGTGTTAGATACCCTCAACTGCAAGCAAGTCAAAATCCTGCCCCAACAAAAATTATCTGGGAAACAGTTTGTTAAAGGAGCTATTAGTTTCCATCCCAAAACTGGTAATTTGGCGGTAGGGGTGTTGCTACAAGAATGTCTAGAAACCCAAGTTAGTGCTGTATTTGTGCTGCAACCACAAAAAAGTTGGGGCAGTTATGCTATCTATCGAGTACAAATTCCAGGAAAACGCCAGCTACCTGACGAATTTTATACTTATCCGTTCAGTAGTATTACTCGTCTTGGTTATTTTGGTGAGAAACTATTGGTAGAACATGGAGATGCATCGGGTGCAGAAGCCATGCTGGTATTTAATCCATCGAGAACTCCATCTGGGAAGTATACAGGTTGTGTGGTGACGCGCCAAGGAGAGGGTCTTAGACTTTGCCCCCAGTGAAAATGGGGAGTGAAGGAGTGAAAGAATGAACGAGTGAGGGAAGTATTTCCCCGTGGGGGACTAACTGGTCAATTCTCGCCAAGTATTGCCACCAACTACTCCATCTTCAGCTAAATCACGCTGGCTTTGAAAGGCTTTTACCGCCGTTTCTGTCAAAGCCCCAAATGTACCATCAACGCGAACAGCATAGCCATTAGATAATAAAATCCGCTGTAATACCTTCACAGAAATACCAGAGTTTCCAAAACGTAAAGTTGGTAGAGAGGTGCTATCTAAGCTAGATGTGAAGTTAGATTTTAAGCTAGGTGTCAAATTTGGCGAGGCTGCAGCTATGAGGATTTGATTATTAACGCGATTTTCGATGGTGCAATTATTAGTTGCAGATATCTTCATGATTTGTAACTTACTGTTGCCAGAACATAGAGGCAATTGCTGCTGAGGATTAACCCTAGCATTAACCTGATTTTCATCTGTCTGTGTGCAGGTTGAAAAACTGTCCCGAGCACTACTCGGAGATTGCTTATATTCAGCTACTATTGTGGGTAACTTAGAATTAAATTTATCAGCTAAACGCTTAAAAGCTTCTTCTTTAGTTAAAGATAGTCGAGTATTTACGGGATTCCAGGGTTTTTCTAGGTCTGAAAACTCAGGTGGTATAACTTTTGTCTCATTATTTACTTGGTGTAGTTGACTATTTTTACTAGCTTGTATCGCACTGATGTGACCGGGCAAAACTTTTGGACTATTAGAAATAGATAGCTCTGGGGAAAGGATGCCTGTCATTAATAAACTCAGGTCGCTCATAGTGTTTTTACCGAACTCAACACAGTTAATTTATTTCACAGGTAAAATGACTACTATTCCGGGATAGTAGACACTTAAAGTCAAAAAAATCATATTTTTTAGCTGGCAATAGATAGAAATAAGCAAATTTGACACTCTTTTTCGTGAGTGTCATGGAATTTGTGATTGACTCTACAGATTAATCTTGGATTGTATCCTGTATTATTGGATTGTATCCTGTATTAAATGAATTACGTAGATTCATATCTTGCGCCACAAGATTATTGATCAAATTAGAGTCTAAAACCCTTAATTTATCGTAGGGTGGTCACTGCCCACCTTACCCTTCCACTTCATTATTGCAAGATATGTGTAGAAAGCTCACTGCTGGAGGGGCAGTATGACGAATTCTGGATTATTTCTTCATCAGGGAAGGAGAGAATTTATATCATGATGGGGTACCTGGCTAACTTCTCAACTTGCTGGGATCGTCTGTATGAATGGGCAAACATTCAGATTTGACCAATTGTAAGCTGCGATCGCGATCTAGAACTGTAACAGCAACTACCCATACATATAATAGATTGTCTGGTGGTTAACAGATCCCCGACTTGTATCCAGGGAATTCCAAGGATGCGCGGATATTGATGCAGAAGTTGGGGATTTTTTACTTAGCCCTCACTACTGCAATGGCTCACCTTTGATTGTTGCTTGCTCCCCAGGTTACTAGCCAATACCATCAATTATGGGGTGGAAGTAAAAAGCAAATCCCAACACTGCGTAGGTGGCTAATAGTAATATTCCTTCCAACCAATTTGACTTACCATCAGAGCTAATACTGTTGGCAATCAACACAGAAACAGCTACAGCTACCAATTCAAAGGGGTTAAAATCCAAATCCATAGGTTGATGGAAAAAATAACCAGCAATTACCAACACTGGAGCAACAAACAGAGCAATTTGCATACTCGATCCCACAGCCACAGATAGGGATAAATCCATTTTATTTTTCATGGCTACGGTGACGGCTGTAGCGTGTTCTGCCGCATTACCAATAATAGGGACAATAATTACCCCAGTAAACAAAGCCGTTAACCCTAACTGGGATGTGGCTACTTCTAAAGCATCCACCAGTAATTCTGATTCTAGAGCTACTAGTAGGGTACAAGCAAAGAGAACTCCAGACCATAACCAAAGATTGGGTTTAGTTGCCGTCTCAGATTCTAATACCTCGGTGTCTGCTACCCCCACATCATAAAGGTAGGAATGGGTTTTCATGGAAAATAACAGAGTTAAGGCATAAACCAAAATTAGGATGACAGCAACCGCTAGGGAAAGATTTTGTAAGGTTTCTTCGCCAATTCCCGTAGAGGTAGCATCCACGGCTGTTGGTACAAGAATGGCAATTACGGCTAAATTCATTGCTGCTGCATTCATGCGCGCTGCCACTGGTTGAAATGACTGCTCCTTGTAGCGTACACCTCCTAGCAACATGGAAAAACCCATTACCAATAGTAAATTACTGATAATCGATCCTGTGATACTAGCTTTCACCACATTCACAAAGCCAGCTTGGAGAGCAATAATCGCAATAATTAATTCAGTTGCATTGCCAAAAGTAGCATTTAATAATCCACCCAAAGAAGGCCCCACAACTACGGCTATTTCTTCTGTAGCTGTACCCATCCAAGCTGCTAGGGGCAAAATTGCCAAACCAGCAGTGATAAAAACTATTAAATCTCCCCAGTGAAAGAACTTAGCTGCTAGGGAAACTGGTATAAATATTAATAACAACAGAAACAGATTCTTTTTATTTAACATTTTTGTTCTTGATTACAGTCAAAGAAATTTTTCTGTAGGAGTACGGTGCCTACAATATTTTTGCATAGGTCATAACCTTAATCATGCCGTGCCTATGTCACCAAATTGAATATTCGTAAACAAAAACTATGGTTTTCAAAGTAGATATGGTTTATCAGTTTCCCCATGAGTAAGGAAAAAATTTTCCCACCTCCACAAATATAATTTGTATAATTTGGGTTCTCAATCTAGGCGAAAACCCTCATTGTTGGCTGTTCCATCTCCCGTTGGCGTAGCCCCCTGCTCAAGGTTTAGTACTCCACCACACCAACTTTGCCGGGTTAAAGGAGTGGGAGCCGGAAAGCTCCCTGCTGCAAGGAAGCAGGCTTTGGTGCCCGCACTACAGCTGCCCTTGAAAATTAATGTGGTCAAGTACTAGGGAGTTGATACCGATTACTGTTTGGTTACTAGTAGTCATAAATACTTGTTCTATAATTACCAAACTCTGACAACCAACCACATCTGCATATATTTTTGATTTGGCGAGCAAACTCTAGGATACTCCCAACCCTACTATTTCATGGCTCCGAAATTACACTGTTTCTGTATTTTTAGTTTAATTTGTAAAATAAGATTGAGTTTTACATAGTATTAAGTTTTTTTTTAGTAAAATTTAAAAAACAAAAGCGAACTTTACATTAAAAACACTGTTTAATAAATTAAAAGACAATTAAATTTTCCTAGTTGAACTCAATATTGGAGGCATCAGATTATTTCTGTAGGTTAGAATGTATCCCAGTAACGCAACACCCTTAACTAAAACCCTGGTTCCGGTGAAAATTTTTTCTCAACTGCTAAATATTTCCATCTAATCTATAAGAACTGCTGAAAAGATGCAGATACCGCTGAATATGAAAATAGTTGTTTGGGAATTAACTGTTAGGGGTTGCCAATAAAGAAAGCTGGAAACGGCATCTATACATCTTGAAATTAAGAATCATGTGATTGAATGCCGTATTCTGACCAAATAAGAAATTTTTTGGCATTACCCTGGAGGTATAGAGAATATTTCTACTGATTTGATGGGATATGTCTGTAGAAATGTCTATTATGCACCTTGTTTTCTACATAATTGCAAGCTTTTTGGATAATTGTATATGACTTCTGCAGCTGAACTGCCAGCCAATGCTGGTGTCCATTTTACCGATCAAGAAAGTCCCCAAATTTCCGATCCCCTGCAAACGGCCACTGGTGTTTACGTCACTGTACACGGTCATTTTTACCAACCGCCACGGGAAAACCCTTACCTAGATGCCATCGAACGCCAACCAGGGGCGGCTCCATTTCATGATTGGAATGAGCGCATTCACCATGAATGTTACCGTCCCAATGCCTTTGCCAGAGTCTTCAATGACAAAGGTGAAGTGGTGGGGATCGCGAATAATTATGAATATTTGAGCTTTAATATTGGACCGACACTGATGTCATGGCTAGAACGTCATGATGTGGAAGTTTATCAACGTATTTTAGAAGCAGATCGAAAAAGTTGTTCTCGCTTGCATGGACATGGCAATGCCATTGCCCAGGTGTATAATCACATTATTATGCCCCTGGCCAACGAACGAGACAAATATACCCAGATTCGTTGGGGAAAAGCAGATTTCCGTTCTCGGTTCGGACGCGATCCCGAAGGGATGTGGCTAGCGGAAACAGCCATTGACTACCCAACCTTAGAAGCATTGGTAAATGAAGGGATTCGCTTTGTTGTCCTTGCTCCCTCCCAAGCACAGCGTTGTCGTCCCCTACCCAACCATGAAGATGCCGATCCCCAGTGGCATGAAGTTGGCGGCAGTCAGATTGATCCCACCCGTCCCTATCGCTGCTATTTGAACTGTGATGGAGAGTCAGAAACTCGATACATTGATATTTTCTTTTACGATGGTCCCATTTCTCGGGATATGGGTTTTAGCGACGTACTCTACAATTCTGCTCACCTGGTAGGAAGATTGGGTGCAGCTGTGCGCGGGGATCATCGTCCAGCCCAATTGATTTCCGTGGCGACGGATGGGGAAACCTTTGGACATCACAAGGGAGGAACGGAAAAAACCCTCGCCTATGCTTTTACTGAGGAATTTCCCCGGTGGGGTTGGACTGTAACCAACTTTGCCCATTATCTGAGCATTCATCCCCCCAGTTGGGAGGTGGAATTAAAGCCAGTCACAGCCTGGAGCTGCGCCCACGGTGTAGATCGATGGCAAGACGACTGTGGTTGTGGGGGTGGTGGCGAATGGCACCAAAAATGGCGAAAACCTCTGCGGGATGCTTTAAATTGGTTGCGCGATCGCTTAATAGAAGTGTATGAGGAGTATGGGAAACAGTATTTCTGCGATCCCTGGCAAGCGAGGGATGAATATATCCAGGTGATCCGCGATAGAACCCCGGCAAATGTGCAAAACTTCCTGGAGCGTTATCAAAACCATCCCCTAGAAGAGAGTGAGCAAGTAGACGCTTTACGGCTGTTGGAAATGCAGCGTCATGCTTTATTGATGTTCACTAGTTGTGGTTGGTTCTTTGAAGAAATTTCCCGTCCTGAAGGCACCCAAATTCTTCGTTATGCAGCTAGAGCTTTAGAATTAGCCGGGGAAGTAGCAGGGGTGCAGTTGGAAAAAGACTTCCTGAAACGCTTGTCCTTAGCCCCCAGCAATGTAGAAGAGTTTTACAATGGGGCAATGGTTTACCGTCAGCTAGTGATGACGGCACAAATTAGCTTTAATCAAGTCGCTGCACAGTATGCCATTACTTCCTTATTTAATCATCATAAATCCGATCGCAGCGGTAATGGAGTCGGGAATCAACAGCAAAACCCCCTACTTTACCACAAACGGGTTTACTGCTACAGTGTGCGCGAATCCGACCACCAGTTGCAAAGACTGGGGGCTTTGACCCTAGCAGTGGGACATTTAAAGCTAGTATCGGAAATTACCTGGGAAAAGGAACACCTAGTATTTGCCGTATTGCATTTAGGGGGTTGGGATTTTCATTGTTGTATTAAATCATTCCAAGGAAGGCGTGATTATACTGAGCTAAAAACCCAATTATTTAATGTCTTACAACAGGCAAGCGCGGCTCGTACCATCTTGGCAATGACCAAATTAGTTGGGGAAGAGAGTTACAGCCTAGAGAACTTATTTGCCGAAGAACGTCACCGCTTAATGCAATTACTCAGCCAGGAGACCCTGACGCGGTTAGACCAACTTTATACCCAAACATACCGGGATAACTACGGCGTATTAATGGCATTTCATCGGCATGGACTGACAGCACCCCAAGAATTGCAAGTGGCGGCAGAAATTGCCTTGGGATACCGTTGTATGAACACATTGCGATCGCTAGAACAAGACTGGGGTGAAGCTCAGTTAAGTCGCAATTATATTATAGAATTACAAGCGATCGCCACAGAAGCACAACATCTGTGCTGCCAGTTAAATATCCCCGAAGGTAAGCAAATATTGGAAAAATTGATTATGCGATCGCTCTGGCAATTGTTACATGACACCAACGGTACATTTGAACAGGATATCCAGGGTTTACAGCAGTTAATTGATGTGGCTTACCAATTAAATGTAGGTGTTTGTTTCGGTCGCGCCCAAGAACTATACTTTAGTTGCTTGCACAGTCAGATCGAACCCCAACTATTAGCCACCCTAGCCAACGGGGGTAATTGCGATCGATATTACCAACTATTAATGTTAGGAGAGAAACTAAGTATTGATGTTGCTCCTTGTTTAAAGCATTTGCAGTAAAAGAAAATACAAACAGGACTGACGGGCGAACAATGTAATTACAGTCTACGAGTCACGGGTGTGAGCGATCCCCGACTTCTTGGAGAAGTCGGGGATCTGGACACCGCTAATTTTACAACTCAAATAGGATTGCTATATCTCGCATACGCAGTTAATAATAGCTACTTATTTGCTTGACGGACATTTTGTTTAGGTATATGAATAGGACTTACGCACTCGTAACAAGAAATTAGACGTTTGGGATTGCTCTCTTGTGTCGCAATGACTGTGCTTATGTTTTCTGTACGTAAGTCCTGATAAAGTTCAGGAACTAAAAATTTTTATATGCAAGCTAAGGTTGATTAACGGTTTCACCTAAATATAAATTTTAGTTACTTGATAATATAGTTTGCGTGTTTACCGATGTATTTTATTTATTACACTAATTTGCTAATTTATTAAGGCAATAGTTTTTTTGCTTTCTAAGCAGGAATTATCAGATTTAATACTAACAGTGTAAATACTGGTTAAATATATTTTTTTCAGTATCTTTCCGTATAAATACCATTTGATAAATCTATCCCGAGCGTATATTTTGGTGTGCATAAACTTTGTGTAAATGCACAGTGATTTGTTTTGCCGAAGGAATATTTACGGTGGATAAAAAACAAAAAAATATGAATAGCGCAGCTATTTCTCGTTTTATTGGTGTGAGGTACGTTTATTTAGGTCTGGGGACAGCCCTAGCAACTTCTTCATTCACCGCAGTTTCATTTAATCCTGCATTCGCTCAGACTAAATTGAGTGCTTCTGGGAATGCAAAAAGTCAGTCTGTAGCAGAGAATACCAAACTGGAAATAGATCAAAACCTGAGGCAAAAATTAATAGCTTACAGGAATCAAAAAAATCGCCCTGGTAAAAAAGGTAAGCAAGTAAAATCAAGTAAATCTTTTACTAACGCAATCAAAAGACTGCAATCAAAAAAATCAGACTTAAATGCAGATTTAATTAATCTCTTGCGTGCCCACAGAGCAAATCCTATTGCTGCTAAATCAGATTTAAATGCGCTCAACAAAAACAAATCTCAGTTGATAGCTCAAGGTGATGCTTCTCAAGGTATAGGAGATACTCTACAGAATCTGAATAAATTACGTCGAGAGCTTTTAATTGACCCCATTGTCATACCTGGAGAACCTCCCGCATCAACCCCAGCTTCGACAGCTGGTACGCCTACCGCTTATGGTGCGAGCTGGAGGCAAGCCTTCATTGGTGGTGGATTAAACTTCCCCCTTGATGATGGTAGAACAGATGGCGGTCTCAGTGTTGGTTTTGGTTTGGGAGATGCACAAAAATCCGTAGGGTTGGAAATCACTGCCGGTATTTCTAGTGTTGATACTAGTGACTTCGGTGATAGTGGTGGTTTGGGTTTTAAGATCCACAAATCATTTGCAGATGGTACCGCAGTAGCTGTGGGTTGGTCGAATGTAGTTAAATGGGGAGATGCTGATGACCAAAAAGATACCATTTATGGTGTAGTCACTAGACCATTTGAACTGCAACCCAATAACCCACAAAACAAATTACCTTTGACAGTATCCATCGGTTTTGGTAGCGGAGCCTTTCGTTCCATAGGTTCCATCGAAGACGATAATAACACTCCTAACTTTTTTGGTGGTCTAGGATTAAGAGTTGCACCTCAAGTTTCTTTGGTAACTAGCTGGACTGGTAGCCGTCTCAACATAGGTAGCTCTTTTGCTCCATTTCCAAAAGTTCCTGTAGTTGTCAATACATTTTTTACAGACCTTACTAATAATGTAGATAATGGAGTTGGTTTTACCCTCAGTGCTGGGTATGCCTTTCAATTTTAAATGGGTGTGAATATTTTTAGGAGGGTGCAATACTTCAACTCCTAAACCCATTTCATATTTACATTTATCTACATTTCATTCATTTGTATATCGTAGGAGCATCCAAGCAGTTCTCCTTGGGGAAGGTAGCAAGAGCACGGAATAATGAAACGCTAAAATTAGATTTTTTCATGTGACGTAATGCTACAACATGAAAATCAAGCTGTTTTTAAAATTTTAGCGAAGTTATTCTTGGCAAGCGAAAAAAAATAAATTATTGCTGTATATTTATCCCAGGAGCTTTGCCGAGAAAATTATTTTTTAGAAAAGAGTCGCATCTATCTTAAATTCTCAGTTCTGTCTGAATTAAATTGTTAATAAAAGTTATGAACAAGCAGAAATTGGCTTTCAGATTTGGTTTTGCTGCTGTATTATTTACATCTTTGCTCAGTACTTCTATCAGAGTGAATGCAGGTCCTCAACCCATAACTATCATAGATTCTGGAGACAGTTCAAGTAGTGCAGGTGACAACTTTTCATCTGGTGCTTCTGGTAAACCTCCTGTGGTAGCAGCCGGATTGAGAGGAGTCGTCCAATTTACAGAAAATCCAGATGGTACAATTACAATTACCGTTCCACCAGCTATTCAAGCAAAGCTCGATGGATTAGCAGCTAACATGCGTACTAATCCGCGTGTAATTGCTGGTAGAGAAGTTCCAGGAGCAGCAGAACAAACCACTGTTTTCATAGTTATGACTAACACTAACAATGGAACAGAAACTGCTCAAACAGTATTCGTCAAAGGTCTTCAGGAGTCAGGGGTATCTTCAGGTTCTGCACAAGCTCTGGCAAACAAGATGGCGTTCCTGCTAGCCTCAGACAATGTGAATATTACTCAAGTCAATGAAGCTATTATTTTATATAACAAAATTGTTATAGAGAGTAAGGGACCAGTACTTGTAAAACTAGCAAAAGATAAAAATTTTCGGGAACTTCGGCAACGTCTAGTAGCATTCGTAAATGCTTTGAAGTAGAGGCTAAAAATTAGATACTTAGTCACCAAAATTTGTGAACATAAGTGCATATAATTAGAAGAGGAGAAAAACAAAAATCTCCTCTATTTTTTTGACAGATAGTTTACATTAATCACAGTCCTATAAATATCAAATTTCGATTTCATAGTTATAAGTCTGTTATGACGTTCCATAAATCAGTACAATAATCCTTTGTCCCCTTGGTGCGATCGCTCCCATGAATTCCTCCGAAACACCCTTTTCCCCCGCAGAAATTGCTGCTGAAGGTATTAAACCCCAAGAGTACGAAGAAATTGTCAACAGGCTAGAACGTCATCCCAACAAGGCTGAACTGGGAATGTTTGGGGTGATGTGGTCAGAACATTGCTGTTACAAAAACTCCCGCCCTTTACTCAAGCAGTTTCCCACCACAGGAGAACGCATTCTGGTAGGACCGGGGGAAAATGCTGGTGTTGTAGACTTAGATAATGGACTGAGACTGGCTTTTAAGATTGAATCCCACAACCACCCGTCGGCTGTAGAACCCTTCCAAGGTGCAGCAACAGGTGTGGGTGGCATTCTCAGAGATATTTTTACCATGGGTGCGCGTCCCATTGCTTTGCTCAATTCCCTGCGTTTTGGTTCTTTGGATGATGCCAAGACACGTAGGTTAGTTAATGGTGTGGTGGCGGGAATCAGCCACTATGGTAATTGTTTAGTAGGGAACGAGACATTCATCTGGCGGGATGACAAGGGTGTGCATTTTGATACTATTGGTAACTTTGTCGAATCACGGCTACACAGCAATCATACAACCTTAGAATTAGACGATAGTGTAGCAGTTGAAACCCTTTCGGTAGAACCCGACAATCATTCAAGTTGTTGGCAAAGGGTACGACGTTTATTCAAGCGCAGTACAAAAACACTAATTGCAATCCGTACTTCCTTGGGACGTACTCTCACTGTTACCCCAGACCATCCGATGTTAATGCGATGCTCCCAGGATAATTGGGATGTTTGTCCTGCCCAATCATTAGAAGTTGGTCAAGAATTGCCAATACTCACTTCACTACCAAAAATAACAGATGTAACTGTTTCTACACTAGATTTATTGGGTGATTTAACTCAAGAGCGTACTTTAGAGTTAGCTACGGCTTTAGGAGGCTATAACGGGACAAAGCATTCTTTCCCGCGTTTTCATCAGGATTCAGATGATGTATCTGTGGTAAAAATTACTAGCATAGAAGTTCAAAATGTGGATGAATGTGATGTCTATGATGTGGAAGTAGACAATACACACCTATTTGTTACCACTTCTGGCATTATTACCCATAACTGCGTTGGAGTGCCGACTGTTGGCGGGGAAGTATATTTTAACTCTGCCTATTCTGGCAATCCTTTGGTAAATGTGATGGCCTTGGGATTGATGGAAACCCCGGAAATTGTCAAGTCTGGGGCGGCTGGTATTGGTAATCCGGTGTTATATGTGGGTTCTACCACGGGACGGGATGGTATGGGAGGAGCGAGTTTTGCCAGTGCGGAACTCAGCGATGCGTCAATGGATGACCGCCCGGCAGTACAAGTGGGTGATCCTTTCCTAGAAAAGTCGTTAATTGAGGCTTGCTTAGAGGCTTTTAAAACAGGGGCTGTGGTAGCAGCACAAGATATGGGTGCGGCTGGTATTACCTGTTCTACCTCGGAAATGGCGGCTAAAGGTGGGGTGGGTATTGAGTTGGATTTAGATAAAATTCCTGCACGGGAATATGGCATGGTTCCCTATGAATACTTGCTGTCCGAATCCCAAGAACGGATGCTGTTTGTGGCAGAGAAGGGACGGGAACAGGAATTAATTGATATATTCGAGCGTTGGGATTTACACGCCGTAGTTGCAGGAGAGGTAATTGAGTCAGCTGTGGTGCGGATTCTGTTCCGGGGGGAAGTTGCAGCGGAAATACCTGCCACAGCTTTGGCAGAGAATACCCCTTTGTATGAACGGGAAGTTTTGCCAGAACCCCCAGCATATGCCCGCGAAGCTTGGGAATGGAGGGCGGATCTTTTACCTGCTTGTAGTGTTGCTGGTATAGAAATTGCCGGAGAAACACAAACTTGGCAGGATATTCTCTTAACCTTATTAGCTACACCCACCATTGCATCTAAACGTTGGGTATATCGGCAATATGACCATCAAGTACAAAATAATACGATCGCCCTTCCCGGTGGAGCGGATGCGGCGGTAGTTCGTTTACGTCCCCTAGAAGAGGTGGGAGAGCAGAGGGAGTTCAACAGTGGTGTGGCGGCGACGGTAGATTGTAATTCCCGTTACGTCTATCTTGACCCCTATGAAGGAGCCAAGGCTGTGGTGGCGGAAGCGGCTCGGAATTTATCCTGTGTGGGGGCAGAACCTTTAGCGGTGACCGATAACCTTAATTTTGGTAGTCCCGAAAAACCCATTGGTTACTGGCAATTGGCAGAGGCTTGTCGCGGTTTAGCGGAGGGTTGTCGAGAACTGTCAACTCCTGTAACTGGTGGTAATGTTTCTCTTTATAACGAAACCTTAGATTCCCAAGGTAATCCCCAACCCATATATCCTACTCCCGTGGTGGGTATGGTGGGTTTAATTCCCGATTTAAGCAACATTTGCACCCAAGGTTGGCAAGCTGAAGGAGATATTGTTTATTTATTGGGATTACCCATACAATCACCAATTACCTTGGGTGGTTCTGAATATTTAGCAGCTATCCATAACACTATTGCTGGTAAACCTCCACGGGTTGATTTTGAATTAGAACGCCAAGTGCAAGCAGCTTGTCGCTTTGGTATTCGCCAAGGTTGGGTGAACTCAGCCCATGATAGTGCTGAAGGTGGCTTGGCTGTGGCTCTCGCAGAATGTTGTCTGAGTGGGGAACTCGGTGCAGCTATTACTTTAGATGTATCTGCCCCAGAATCTACAAACTTGCGTTGGGATGAGGTGTTGTTTGGGGAAGGAGGAGCAAGAATTATTGTGTCTGTAGCACCCTCACAACAAGAAGCCTGGGAAACATATTTACGGTCAAATTTAGATGGTGCTTGGCAAAAATTGGGCACTGTCAGCAGCAATGATGGAGGCTTGCAAATTTTAACTGTGGATAACCAAATCTTAATCCAGGTTAATCATGGGGAAATGAGCGATCGCTATGATCATGCGATCGGCTAGAAGAGGAGTGATGGAGTGATGGAGTGAGGGAGTGAGGGAGTGATGGAGTGAGGGAGTGAGGGAGTGATGGAGTGAGGGAGTGGGGGAGTGAGGGAGTGAGGGAGTGATGGAGTGAGGGAGTGAGGGAGTGATGGAATGTAGACGATGCGCGTCTACAGTTTTGAGAATGCATAACAAGAAATCGAAGAATTACTCTCCTTCCCTCTTTCCCTCTTTCCCTCCTTCCCTCCTTCCCTCCTTCCCTCCTTCCCTCTTTCCCTCCTTCCCTCTTTCCCTCCTTCCCTCTTTTCCTCCTTCCCACACTCCCCACACTTTACTAATACCTATGAAAAGTTCATTTTATAGATTTTTAGTATATAATTATACTTATAGACTAGCGTTCTTCAACACAAGTAAGGTACTGTTTAAGTGGATGGTTAACAATTTATTAAGATATTTGCAACTATCCATTGACATAAATCCCAGTGACTTGACTAGTCTGCCAGGAGCAAAGCCAGCATGATTCCGAACCGTTTCGCCACTCCGGATTCCCAGCATCACCAGAGTCATCAAGTAATTGACAATTATGATCATCAACCAGACAAACCAGAAGAAGCCTGTGGCGTTTTTGGTATTTACGCACCAGAAGAAGACGTAGGTAAACTGACATATTTTGGATTGTATGCCCTGCAACATCGCGGTCAGGAATCAGCTGGCATCGCTACTTTCGATGAACAACAAGTACATCTACATAAAGATATGGGACTGGTTTCCCAAGTCTTTAGTGAAGATATTTTACAGCAGCTGCCCGGTAATATCGCAGTTGGCCACACTCGCTATTCCACCACTGGCTCTAGTCATAAGGCTAATGCCCAACCAGTTGTTGTTGATACCCGCTTAGGTAAAGTAGCCCTAGCGCATAACGGCAATTTAGTCAATACAGTAAAATTGCGGGATGAGTTGTTGAAGAATAAATGCAACTTATTGACTACCACAGACTCAGAAATGATTGCTTTTGCGATCGCTGAGGCGGTAAATGAAGGTGCAGATTGGATCAATGGAACCATTCAGGCATTGCATCGTTGTAAAGGAGCTTTTAGTTTAGCGATCGCAACTCCTGAGGGTGTGATGGGTATTCGTGACCCCCATGGTATCCGTCCTTTGGTAATTGGTGCTCTAGATGGTAATCCTACACGTTACGTTTTAGCATCTGAGACTTGTGGTTTAGACATCATCGGTGCTGAATATTTGCGGGATGTTAAACCAGGGGAGTTGGTATGGATTACAGAAGAGGGTTTGTCCTCCTACCAATGGAATCAGGAGCCACAAAAGAAGTTGTGCATTTTTGAAATGATTTATTTTGCCCGTCCCGATAGCATTATGCACAATGAGAGTTTGTATAGCTATCGGCTGAGATTAGGGCAACAGCTAGCAGCAGAATCATCGGTGGATGCCGATATTGTATTTGGGGTTCCCGATTCTGGCGTACCAGCTGCGATCGGTTTTTCCCAAGCTTCTGGTATTCACTACGCTGAGGGACTAATAAAAAATCGCTATGTGGGGCGTACTTTTATTCAACCTACCCAACATATGCGAGAGTCTGGTATTCGGATGAAGCTTAACCCCCTTAAGGATGTGTTAGAAGGAAAACGGATCATTATTGTCGATGATTCCATTGTCCGGGGAACTACTAGCAAAAAACTAGTTAAAGCTTTGCGGGATGCAGGTGCGGTGGAAGTACATATGCGAATTTCCTCGCCTCCTGTGACTCATCCTTGCTTTTATGGAATTGATACTGACAATCAACAACAGCTAATTGCAGCTACCAAGTCAGTGGAGGAAATCGCCCAACAAATTGGTGTGGATTCCCTTGCTTATCTGAGTTGGTCAGGAATGCTAAAAGCCACTGGAGAAGATACTAATAACTTCTGTTCGGCTTGCTTTACAGGGGATTATCCTGTAGCTATTCCTGAACAAATAAAGCGTTCTAAGCTGGTGTTGGAAACAGCCACGGTGTAAGTTTGGGAACATCCCAAATGTTTAAATTTGTAGTGTGGGCAGGGTGCGACTGAGTTCACGCCGTAGACGTAGTCGCCCCGGAGGGACTAGTCTTTCTTGCCCACATTGTTTGATGAAGGGAGCTTTCCGGCTCCCACTACCTTATATTTTTGATATTTTGGAAAAATTGGGATTGCTACTCTTCCATTTTTAAGTAAGCCTTCAATGCCTCATCCAATAAATCAGTCATGGATTTACCTTGAGCTTCAGCCGTAGCTTTTAACTGATTGAAAACATTATCTCGTACAGTTATGCGGTGACCCCCTGTATTTTTGCTCCTACTGGCAGATGGTTGGTAATTAGCAGTAAATTCACGGATGGCATCAAAACCGACACGGGCACAAAAATCACCAAAACTCTCTCCCTTTTCGCGGGATTTTTTAAAGAAAACGAAAATTGGTTCGAGGAATTTTTCTAAATCGTTATGGTGCAACCTATCGGTATAAGGTTGTGCCAATCTGGTTTGATTGGGGGAACCTCCTAGCCAAACCTGATAAGATTCTGGAGCACTACCGACAAAACCTAATTCTGCCATGTAAGGACGGGCACAACCGTTGGGACAACCAGTCATCCTGATGACAAAATGCTCTCTTTTTAAGCCCAACTTATTTAATAATGCCCGAATCCGTTCTATAATTCCTGGTATCGCCCGTTCTGATTCTGTAATTGCTAAACCGCAGGTGGGTAAAGCTGGACAAGCCATTGCATAACGTGTCAGGGATTCAATTTCCTTGGGATTAGTTATAATCCCGCAACGGTCGAGAATTTCTTGGATGGCTGGTTTTTGTTCTGGTGGAATCTCATACAGCAGTACATTTTGACTGGCAGTGAGACGAATTGGTAAATTAAACTGCTGTACTATTTCCCGTAGGGCTGTTTTCAGCTGGAAGCTACCTTCATCCTTTACCCTACCATTGTCAATGGAAATTCCTAAAAATAGCTTGCCATCCCCTTGTTTATGCCAACCAAGGAAGTCTTGATATTTAAACTCTGGCAACGGTTGGGATGGCTCTATGGGTTTACCAAAATATTTTTCGACCATGGAGCGGAATCTTTCCACACCCCAATCGTTGATTAAATATTTTAACCTGGCATGGCGACGATTTGTGCGATCGCCATAATCTCTTTGGGTAGCAACAATGGCTTTGACTAAGTTGTAAACATCTGCCTTGGCTACATAACCGATGGCATCTGCCATCCTAGCAAAGGTTTCCTCTTTATTATGGGTTCTACCCAACCCACCACCAGCATAGATATTAAAACCTGTTAACTCCCCTTGACTATCGGTAATTACCACCAGACTCAAGTCTTGGGTGTACAAATCAATGGAATTATCCCCTGGAACCGTGACGGAAATTTTAAACTTCCGGGGCATATAATGGGTTCCATAAATAGGTTCTTCGCCATCGTGGAAAATAGTTCCAGTCCCATTAACCTGTCTCGCGGCTTTTACCTCTGGACTTTCTTCTCCACTAATTGCTTTTTCTCCATCCAGCCAAATCTCGTAATATGCACCTGTTTGTGGCGTAAGCAAATCAGCAATATGATTGGCATATTCCCAAGCATACTGATATTCTGCCTTATTTTTGAAAGGTGCTGGGGGTGCCATTACATTGCGGTTTAAATCTCCACAAGCCCCTAAGGTTGAACCCATACTCTGGACAATGGCAGCAATGGTTGACTTGAGATTTTTCTTGAGAATCCCATGTAGTTGGAAACCTTGCCTGGTGGTAGCTCGCAAAGTATGATTACCGTACTCATCAGATAATTTATCTAGAGTCAAATAAAGCTGTGGTGGAATGAAACCACCAGGACTTCTAGTACGCAGCATCATCTGATAATCTTTTTCCTGCCCCTTGACTCGATTGTCACGATTATCCTGCTGATAGGAGCCATGAAACTTAAGAATTTGTATGGCCTCTTCACTGAAGTGAGTTGTATCCTGAAGTAATTCAGTTGCTACGGGTTCCCGCAGAAAATTACTACGTTCCTTAATTCCTTCTAATTTAGAAGGTTTTTGGCTAGTTGTCGCAGGAGGAGCAGATTTAACCATTGCAGTTGTTATAGTTTTCTCAATAAGGCATTAGCAACTGCCGAATTAGGAATTTAGCAGCACCCATTCGGCCTATTTCCCCGGTAATCCGGTCGGATTTTAGAAGAATATATTATCAGCATTTTACCACGGTGAGAAGTCGGGTTTATGATTAATGCAACGCCTATTCCCAGAATCCCACGGATTCTATCCGTGGGATTCCGTCAAGAACTATCCCCATCTTTAACTTTTGGCAGGGGTAGACATAACTGCAACATTGGTTGACAATCTTAAAAGGTAATAGCTAATTTGCAATTGGTAATGGAAATTTTTTGCGAATCAAGGCTATTACCCTTTATTTAAAGCGATAGCCAATACCACCATTGATACTAACGGCGGAAGCAGAGTTATCTTTATAGGCATCAACACCGAGGGTGGCATTACTATAGATTAAGAAATTTTTACCAACTTCAGATTCCACCCCAGCGGTGACGGCTAAGGCATCTTTATTACCTAGGGGAGTAGCCTTACCATCTTTTTCCACAAAGGAATAACCCACACCCACGTAAGCATTAGTGCCCCTAGCGATGGGTGCGTCCACTGAAACTTGGGGAATGATGGCTGTTGTATCATCACTCCAGAGTACTTGACCACGTGCAGAAACGGGAAGTTCACCCAGTTTAACACGACCGGAAAGATTACCACCAAAAGTTGCTGCATCCCCTGCATCTCCTGGTTTACCGCCATTGGTTACACCAGCAGCAACCCCAACACCAATATAGCTAGCGTTGGTACCTCTTCGGGGTCTAGCATGAGCTTGTTCGTTGGAAAGAATTATAGGTGCAATCACAAAAGAGGACAATACAGAAATTGTCACCAAAGATTTGAAAAAACGTGGCATAATATTCACCAAAATTTATCAGGTGTTGCTTGTATATCCCATGTCGTTAATCAAACCAAAAGGTTCCAAATTTATTTTGGTAAGTATTGATTTATTTACTACTTTCAATCATCAATTATTTGCCACTTTGTATGGCTGATGGACAAGTAACAACTTAACTAGATTGAAAATATCAAAATTGATTGATTCCAACTGTATGGAATCGGAAATGGACAGTTGAATTACTGACACACATTGATGATAAAAATTAATTTTACCAGATATTTATGTGAATTTAGTAGTTAGCGATCGCAGGTACAAATTGAGTAAGAATAGACATGGGAACAAATATTTATTCCTATACGTCTGTTATAGTACTTTGGCTTTTGATAACACATATCTTGCACTCTGAGTTTTATCTATACTCCTAGGGGTTTAAAACCCCATCACCTAAGGGTTGTTTTTTTTGTTGGGGTTTAAATCCCCATTACAAAACGTAATTACGAATTACGAATTACGAATTGTTTAATAGCCCCTATATACCCTACACCGAAGGCTACGCCTACATCGATGGGTTGAATTAAGTAATAAGTAATAAGTAATAAGTAATAAGTTTGTTTTTGTGACCGGGATTCATATCAAATCCGATAGCATCTGAATGATAAAAAACCGCAAAGACGCAAAGGACGCAAAGGAAGAGGAAGAGAGAGAGTAACTGAAATAATTCCGATACAAACGGAAACGATATCAAACCCCGTCCCAAAAACATTCTGCCTCAAAAGACAGGGCTTTAGACCCCAATATTTCGGTAATAATTCTAAATTCTTCATTCTAAATTCTAAATTTCCCTTGACTTGCCCAAAATTTAAGAATAATAGAGCAAATATTCTAACTCAGAGACTAACCATTTTTGAAACATTTGATTGAGAATTTCTTGGTATCTATTGGCTGTGAGTTCAGCGGGTATTAATTCTTCCGTTATGATTAAATGATAACCTTTTTCGGTTTTGATGGGACCGATTAAATGTTTTGGGGGAATACTAAATATGATAGCAGCTATATCTGGTTGAATAGACCAACGATAAACCTCACCTTCATAACCACATTTTTGTCTGCATTCCTCGTCTATATGATATTGATGAGCAGCTGCATAGAAACTAATTTCACCTTCTTCAATTTGATAATAAAGTTCCTGAGCTAGTTTTTCATCTGCAACAATTAGTTCATAAAGAATGACTTGCTCAAATTGTGGACGATGTTGAGAAAAAAACTGTTCAACATCTTGAGCAAATAATGCTTCAGCTAATTTATTGGCTAGCAAGCGATTTCGTATTCCATCTTCCCAATCATTGGGAGTAATTAACTGTTCTGACAACCAAGTTATTGTATCAGTAGCTTTCTCTAAATGTTTTTCCCTACGTTGGCGAGTTGCTTCAGCTTCAATTTCTGCAACTGTGACATTAACTCCTCTAATTGCAGCAGTGGAATTAATTATTCTTTGAAATAAAATTTTTTGATAAATATCCCGCAAACACATTTCTGTTTTCAGGAAATTGATAATTTCTTCAGGTTCTATAAATATTTTTGCAATGTTACTCATTGATATTGATTCTGCTCGGGGTGACGTGACGCGTTTGGTTATAGAAGTCAGTGATATTTGTGATGTATAAGCTAAAGCGCACCTAAATTAAATATTTGGATGAGTAGGGATACCCATCCCATAAATGTTGAATTAATTGAGGTTATAGGGTTTAAATGTGGAATAGCTTACCTATTCTCATTTTGTTTCACTTAAAGATTAGCATCACAAAACTATCGTTTAACTTTTCCCCTGAGTTGAGGATTTAAGCCTAGACTCTATTGCATCTAGGCACCCTGATGAGAATCTCAAAAATTACTTGCAATAATATATCTAAATATTTCCAATACCAGTGTAGCTATACCCTTCTAGGGTATTGCATAAAAACTGGGATGCTCCTGTAGGCATTATTGCCCACACTGAGTATATTTTATTTAAAATATTAGTCTTATATGAGCATAAGACATATTTAATTTGTATCTTAAATTATCATAATCTGAATTGTAGAAAATACTGAAAATCACCTAGCTATCTCAGTATTTTTACTATTTAATCATCAATACAAGCACTTCACTTTCCTACCCTTGTGAACTCTTACCCTCTCCTTAATAAGCTGTTAAACATTTAAACCAACTATTGAGACTGATGGGGAGATGGGGAGAAAGGGAGATGGGGAGATGGGGAGAAGGATTTAGGGTTTGTTCCCTAATTAAAGAATATCTAATTTAAGTGTGTCTTAGCTTAAGGCTACCTGACATCTTACCCAGGCAGGTGAGGTTTTATAGGTATTCATCCGCACATGATACAATTAGAGATTAGCATTGAATAACATGTTGATATGCTGCGATCAGTTGACGAGCGATCGCATCCCAGCTGTAATATTTTAATGCATACTCTTTTGCTCGTAGTCCCCTTCGTTGCCGTTCTTGGGGATTTTGCAAAGCCTGTGTTAATAATTCTACCAGGTTTGGTACATCCATTGTTCCCACCCATCCCGATTCGCTCTCTTGTACCTGTTGACAAATGTGTACTTGATCGGAAATTACCACTGGTGTTCCTGCCACCATCGCTTCAGCAACGGCAATGCCAAAGTTTTCATAGTAGGAGGGTAAAACAAAGATATCAGCTCCTTGCAGTAAAGCTGTTTTTAGCTCTCCCGTAACAAATCCAGTTATGGTAGTATGCGATCGCAAGGTAGAATTTTGCATTTGTAATCTAATTTTTGCTTCGTAATTTGGGTCTTGGGGATTGCTGCCAGCTAAAATAAAGTGAAATTCTAACCCAGTTGCTAATAATTTTTCTAACGCCGGAATTAAAATATCCAAACCTTTCTTGGGATCTATTCGCGACATAAATAATACTATGGGTAAACCATTCCCAATGCTAAATTTCTGGCGAATAAAATTCTCTGCTTCTTCCCTATTTTTCCATAACCCCTCATTTTTTACCCCTAAAGGCATGACCAAATCCTTTGTTGATACCCCAAATCTTGCTGATATTTTTGCTTCTTGGTTGCTAGTAAAATGAATTGCTGCTGCACCTGCTAAATTCGCACGTTCTAAAATTGCTGTATATAGTTGTTTTAATAGTTTCTTTTTGCGTAAATCAGCGGGGTCTAAAGTGCCTAAGGGGCGTAAAATATAGGGTAATTTTTGTTGGCGACAAATTGCAGCAGATAAACTACTTACAGGTGAAAATAAAGCATGGATATGGGCTAAATCATATTCAGATGCATGATGATGTAACCATTGGCATAATTCCAGGGAAAATTTATAGCGACGGAAGGGAGAACAGCGAAAATAAATTATTTCATAGCCGTCTTGTTTAATAGGTGAATTTAATGGTATATCTAAGGGCTTTTGACTGCGATAATCGCCATTACTATTAGTAGTAATAACTGTAACTTTGATTCCTTCTTTTGCTAGTGCGGGAGCTAGTCCTAAAATCATTTGACTGGGGCCACCATACACTAAAGAAATTGAAGGTATAATTTGCAATATTCGCATATTTTTATTGATAGCGTTTTTCAATTGAGTAAAGTGAAAAAAATTTACCTAAATATTGGGCTCTAAAGCCCTGTCTTTTGAGGTAGAATGTTTTTGGGACGGGGTTTGAATCCTGGTCACAAAAACAAACTTATTACTTATTACTTATTACTTATTACTTAATTCAACTCATCCCTTCCCCTCTCCTTAATAAGGAGAGGGGTGGCTTTAGCTGGGGTGAGGTTCTGACTGTATTTCATTTAAGTAAAAAGTGCTATATTTTTATTCTTGATTAACCATTACCAATTCTTGATAAAAATCCAACTGTTCTTTTGCTAATGCTTTATTAGTATATTTAGTGATCGCTCTTTTATAACCCATTTCCGCAAATTTTTGAGCTACTTCCGGATTATCAATTAATTTCACTAAACAATTTGTCAAAGCCTCAGCATCACCTTCGGGAAATATTAAGCCAGCATCCCCAATTACATAAGGAATTTCCCCAGAATCAGAACCAATTACTGGTATTTTACAAGCCATAGCTTCAATCAGGACGTGACCAAACTGTTCTTTCCAACCCACGGAAGTTAAGTTTTTCAAGTTATAAGTTGTTTGGGAAGGTAAAACTAAAGTACTCATCAGATTGATGTACTGATAAACTTGATTGTGTGGTACACTTTCTACTAGAATTATTCTTTCTTTAAAACTATTATCTGCTGCCCATTTGATAATTTCTGACTGCAAATTACCTCGTCCCAGCAGTAATAATTTCCATTGTTTCTCTGAGATAATATTAAGTGATTTTAATAGAGTTGAAATACCTTTTTCTGGGACAAACCGACCTACAAATCCCACGACAAAATCTTCAGTTTTAATACCTAATTTTTGGGATAATTCTGGTTGATGTTGCTGTTTAAATAAAGTTTCATCCACACCTAATTGGGGTATCACCTTTATAGAGCCTGTATATCCCTGTTGACGTAAAACTTCTGCACCATCTTGATTACCAGAAATAATCCCGTGACTATATTTGAGGTTATATTTTTCCAGTAAAGATACAGGTAATTTTAACTTATAGGGAATATTCCACCAAGTGAAAAATATATTTTTAGCTTTCAACCCTAATATTTTGTTCAAGATAATCATTTGACTGTGGGCTAATCCCCTTGAGCCTTGCTCTACTTGAATGATTTGAGGTTTAAACTCTTGTAATAGAGATATCAAATCTGTACCAAAGGTAAGTAGTCCTTGGTGGTTTTGACTAAAATTAGTAATGGGAACTACACGAAAATTACCTTCATCCCGAAATTGAGTTTCAATAATTTTGTTTTGTACACCACCAGGAATCCAACGTTGGGGAACTACAACAGTAACTTGGATGTTTGGTTCTAAATTGGCTAAAGTACGTAACTTTTCGCAATTAAGGTCAACAATATATGTGTGACTAGCAACTAATATTTTCATGTAATCTATTTCTATTATGACTTACGCAAGTGGCATATTTATAAAATAATTTGCCGCCGAAGCATGGGCACTTAATTTTAAATTGTAAAATTGTTCAATATTTATTTCATAAATGCAAAATTATAACTGACATTTATTAATAATAATATCTAATTTATGTCTGATTTTTAAGCTGGCGTGATCGAGAATAATATGTATTATTTTGATTTTATTTTGATTATTTAAGATTAAAGATGTTACTGCCGAGCCGAAATGTTGCTCATAATTTATGTCAAAGCGAAATAAGAATTCCATTTTTGTGATAATATGTGCTAAGTTTAAATAATTTGTTTGTCACGACTCGCGCTACCCAAAGCAACTGTCGTCTTTGCGGGATAGCTCGTCAAGTTGACTGTATATTTGTCCATCGTCCCATACCGATTGAATCAGGGTTAATATTACTTTGATAAAAGCTAAAATATAAAATAAAAATCGTGTGAATATTCTAATAGGAGAACCACTTTTATAACAGGGTGGATGACCCAATACATGGCAGTCAAATAATCGTGAAAAAAAGCGTAAACATTGTTTTGCGGTTAAATTTTTCAAACCCATTAAAAAATGATTTTGATAGAAGGTGAGCTGATATTTTGTGGAGCGGGTACTAATATCATGACAGCCCCCTGTTTCTTCTCCTAAATGTACTAAATAAGCTTCTGGGTCATACCAAATCTTATATCCTGTCTGCCTTAAACGCAAACAAAAATCTGATTCTTCCCGCACTGCGCTACCGCGAAATCTCTCGTCAAACCTCAATCCATGCTGAGTAAAAATATCGCGCCGAAAAGACATATTACAACCCCTTACTGATAGCACTTGTTGGGGTTTAACTGTATGTACCAAATCAATATGATACCAAGCTATACCAGGGTCCATTGCTTGAGGAGGTAGATAATCAATCTGCAATTTTCCTCCAGATTCCCCTAATTTCATTCTGTCAAAGACTCTTCCTGCAACAGCTCCAATTTCAGGATTGTTTCGGTAATTTTTAGCATGAGTAGCTAAAAAATTGGGAGTAAGTTGCACATCATCATCAATAAATAAAATAATTTCTCCTAGAGAACGCCGAATAGCATAATTTCTAGCACCTGGTAAACTAGCCCACTCCAGGCGAAACCATTTAATTTTATCCTGGTTGGCTAATTCTTCCAGATAATTGGTAATTTCTGGCTGATGTTTGGGAGTTTGATCCACAACCAATATTTCAAAATTTGGATAGTCTTGTTTAAGGACATCTATCAGGCTATCTCGTAATGGTTCCTCTCGACCATAAGTTGGGATAATTACGGAAATCAAAGGATAATCATTCATTATTTTTATGTCTGTAAATATTTAGTATTCCCTAACTTCACATCATAATTTTACAATGCTAATTTTGAGTTGTTTGAATTTCAAGTGAAGGAAGAAGGAAGAGGGAAGAGGGGTGTCCGCTTTTGTCAGGGTCAGGTTTGCCTTCTTATGATTCTAAATTCTACATTCTTTTACTTTTTTTTCTTGTTTTTGGTTGATTGAGAATTTTCCAATATTTTCTCTTGTTTATCTAATACTGATAATTTCAAAAGCACCCCTGCAAAAAACCAGTAATAGGCAGCAACCGGATCTACATCTAAAGGATAGTAGTAAGTGTTGTAACTAATAAACAGTATAAATACCCACAAAGCTGCTGCATAACTGCGGAAATTACGATTGTTAATCGTGCGATATTTCTTAAAGCAAATTATCGTCAGAGTTGAGACTAAAGCTAAAAACCCCAAAGTACCCAAAACACCGATTTCGTAGAGAAGTTTGGGATAATAGGTTTCTATCAGACGGGTTTTACCCAATGAGCGGGCAGAATTGGTAGCACGTCCTAATCCTCTGCCAAAAAAGCCTCTTTGCTCTTTCCAAGTATCCTCAAATTGCTGAACAATAAATTCGTGAGGAGGAGAAGCTTGCCAACGGCCAAATAAACTATCTATTCTTTCTTGGGCTATTTCGGGATAGTTTACTATGGCAATACCCAAAATTAAGGCTAGTCCTAGGCCAATGGGAATGAAGCGTTTGAGGTCACCAATTTTACCAGTGATAATTAATAGTAATATAAAACAAGTTGGCACCAATGCTAAGGCGATTCTCTGTCCGGAAATTACGGCGTTAATAAAGACTAATGCCAAAGACACCAAACCGGCTGTTCTCCATCTAATGGTAGGGTCGCTAAAGCCAGTAGCAAAGGCAAAAAATGTGCTGGAAATTAGGAACCATGCCCATTGCCAAGGAGCAACGAAGGTTCCTGGTAGACGAATTACTCCTTGACTAGGACTGTATAGTAGAGAACCACCAAAATAACAACGTGCTTCCAAGGTTGCTTTAAATAGAGCATCTCCAGTTGCACCCCTAGTTCCTTGGCATATACCTGTCAATAACAGTAAATATTGAATTAATCCCAGGGCACAACAAATAATAATGACACTAACTTGGATGCGTGATAGCAAGAAAAAATCCTGCTGATTGCGAATTAGATAATAGGCACAGGTAATTAGGGGAAGATAACCTAATAATACTTTTAATCCCAAAATTCCCATGCCTATGGGCAATTCCTGGGGTGCTTTCTGAAATAGTTCTACTGGGGCTGGGTTTAGTTGCTCCATCCCGTTGACAAACAGGAGGGTAAGCATACAGAAACTGAGTAATATAAATAGTGGTGTTTTAATGCCTTGAGGCAAAATTATCGGTAGTCTTTGTTTGCGGCAAGTTTGCCAAATTCCAATTAAGGCTGGGATATAAAACGCGTCTTTAGCTAGTTGTAAGATGGGGCTATTACCAATGTAGTAAGTAATAGTCCCTCCAAAGGGAATATAAATGATGAAAGCATAAAGAGCAAGACGGGGATATTTATAAGCAAATGTCATAATTATAGTCCCCAATGCTCCTGGAACTGCTGCCTTAATTCCTCCGACAAAGAAAAGAATTAATCCTAAGAATAAACCGCCAAATATGGCGGCAATTAGTAGACTAGTAAGTTCTTTACGAGTTCGGGCAGCTTTACGTTTCTGGGCTAATCGTTCTTTGAGGGTTAAAGTTGGTGTTGCTGAGTTTGACTGTTGTTTTACTGACTTCTTTTTATTTTGTGGTTTTGGCATAAGGGCGCTTTTTTATAGCTGCCTAAAGGTACATATTAAAGGACTTTTATATATTATCAAATAATCCAAATTCTTCTTGAATTGATTTATTTAATAATCTACGGTTGATAATGTTAAATCCTAGTTTTGTAGAATCATAAAAGTTATGTTCTCCTGTGCCCAGTATATAAACGGCTCCTGGAAATGGTAATGGCTTCATGAATTTTTCTTTATTTGCCAATATTTGTCTGACTTTAGCATGATCTATATAATATTTATAATAACCGTAACCTCGATTATATTCTGGATTTTCAGGCAGCAAGTTTAAATCATATCTAATGATATTGCAACTACCGCACATTTTATAAAAGTTTTTTCGTTTGATATAAATATATTTACTATCTTCTTGATATTTATATCCTCGATTGATAAACCAACCATTACAATGAGGGTTTGATTTGACAAATTGAGCTAAGTTTTTACTGACACAGTCATCAGCATCAACTGTCATTGTATAAGTAGGATTGAATTGTTGAGCTTGTATAAGTCCTTTTAATATTTTACGACCTTTATCTGTGCGTCCCTGATTTACAGCCTCTATCTCATTTGGCAATGCAAAATCAACTTCAACGTATGTAAGATGAGGGTGAGTGAAGGTAGTGTCTGGTTTTTCTTTACAAACAACAATTACTCTAAATTCTGGCGATGTTTGGGCGCAAATAGATTTCACGCATCTTTCAAATAATTGGGAGACACGTTCCCAAGAATTGGAAACTTGCCGACTTTTTAGCGGTACAACAAAGACAAGCATTGGAATTTAAACAATAATAATAAAAAATGACTTGCACCCTTTGCAGGATAAATCGACAGTTAGAACCATCAAAAATTTATCCTTAATTGGGCTAAATTATCACATAATTTAGCAATGCTTTAAAAATTAACGACTTGGTTGTACTTGTTATATCATACATAGATTTCCATGTGCCAATGGATCTCTGTAGATAATTAGCTATGGAACAGCAAGCCCTAATTAATGATTATAGTTTTGAGGATTGATTTTAAACTATGCATTATGACCTAAATTCAACCCTTCTGCCTCCTGCCTTGTCACAACAGACCAATTCCATGAACTACCAGCCCTTACTTAGTTGAAGGGCTGGTTTCTACATCCAGCCCAATAAAGGATGATTTTTGACGCTTCTTTTGACCTAGTTGCTTCATGGTTCCCGAAGTTGTACGAGTACCTGAAGTAGAGCTAGAATCATCCACGTCTAAGAGGTTAGTTCCTAACCCCTGTAGATTATTTGAGTACCAAAACAACATAACCTCTGCTGCTGCAATATCGCGATGTTGAGTATATCCGCAGTTGTTACAAACGTGAGTTCTTTGGTCTAAAGTTTTCTTTTCTTGATATCCGCATTTAGGACAAGTTTGTGATGGTTTTATTTTGCGAGTAGGAACTTCAACAAACACACCACCAACATCGTCTAATTTGGCTTTGAGTGAACTTCTAATCATCCCCATACCAACATCAAGAATTGATTTATTTAGACCTGCTTTCTGTTTGCGACGCTTACCATTATGGGCTTTGGCACTCATTTTCTTGACTTCTAGTTCTTCAGTGACTACCGTGCGATTACAGCTAATTATGCGTGTAGTCTCTTGATGTACCCAGTTTTGACGTTGATTAGCAACTTTTTTATATAACTTGCTAACTTGTTTTTGGGCTTTTTTCCATCTTCTAGAAGCCTTTAGTTTCTGTTTGAAATTTGCTGGGCGTTTGCGACGCTTGGCTTTACTTAGTCGTTTATTTTCTTGTTCAGATGACCTGAAAAATCTTGGTGCAACAACTAGTCCGTTCTTTTCTCCATTACTCCAAGCGATAGCATCTTTACAACCTAAATCAATTGCAATAACTCCCTCTGAGGTTTGACGGCTATTTTTCAGCAAATTTTCACCAACTTCTAGAATGATGGAAGCATACCATTGACCGTGACGATGAAGGATATCTAAAGCTTTAGGATGCCCCCAAACTCTAGCTTGACCTCGCATCTGAATTTGACCAATTTTTGCTAATTCCAAATACCCGTTATCACCAATACTATGTACTTTCCAACCTGTTCTAGATGGGTAAGTCCAGCCTGAATAATGACGAATTGATTTGAGGAAAGGGTACTTTGCTAGTCCTTTGAAAAAACGTTGAAACGCAAAATCAACACGTTTGATAGTTGCTTGTAATGCTTGAGAATTTATCTGTTTATATTCTGTCCAAACTTCTTTGAAATCAGGCAAACAGTTCTGTTGCTCCAAGTAATCAACAGATTTACCAAACTTCTTATAAGAAGTAATTCGGTTACAGACTGCGGCATTGTAGAGGTCTTTGTGCAATCGTCTATGATAGTGCAATACATTATTCACTTTCTTAGTCGGATACAGCCTAAAAGTCACTCTACGTAACCTCACAATCAATCACCTCCTGTTCAGTTACTTGACCTATGCTATATTAACACTGTTTGCAGATAGTCAAATAATATATACAATCTCAGTCAACCCCCAAAAGCTAATATTTTGTCAAAAACTCAACTGTCCTCAAGATTCTTTCGGCTATGCCAAAAAAACACCTTGAGGATGTTTCGCTTTTGACTCGCTTACATCCCCAGCTTATAGAAGCATGGGGAATTACGCGAAATTAGTTAAACCGAACTGAGGTTAAACTAGATCCTGCAAATTAAAGATTTTTGAATTCATATTTTCCCTATCAAAGCATAATGGGAGGGTGAGAACCCCGCTCGTTTTTAACCAGGGGATGAAACCCGACTCAAAGGGATTTATCACGAGCGTTTCCCTCAAAAATATTATGACTACAAAATATG
>JASJCJ010000311.1 GCA_030066045.1 Calothrix sp. MO_167.B12 | reverse complement strand
CAACCGAAGGTTCTCTCTACAACCCAACGTTTTGGTAAAATTACAAAGCCTTTCTTCTCTAATGGTCTGAGAACGATTTCCACAATCCAACGGAACATATCCATCACCCATCTCATAAATTCTTCCCCTCGGTATCCCCAATAGGTTTTAATCTGACTCATTTTGAGTTGTTTCTGTTTCTGCAATTAATTCATCCAAACTATCTGGAAATGTCCCTCGCGCAACCATCTTGGTAAAAACTTGGTAACAATCGTTTTTTGCTCCTTCTTTACGAGGAAATCCCAACCATAAAATTATAATTGCCTTTAACTCTGGGCTATCAAATGCTCGAAAAAATAACCGATATCTTTGGGGTAAACCCATTTTTTTGACTCGCCCGTAGCGTTTTAATGCTCCCGTCAAAGCAAAGTGACTAGCGAAAGGATCGGAGGGAATTTTAGTTTCAATGGCAACAGTAATTGCAGCAAATAACTTCACCGTTGCATGGGTTTTAAACTCACTTGACGGTAACTTGTCCCGTAGCTCAGAAACACGGTCAAATAATTCTTGATACTGAGTTCCAAATAGTTGTGGGTGAAAATAAATCTCCCAATCATTACTGACAAACTTAGCCATCTTTACCGCATGGTATTAACAGACTCACACCCATTACGTAGCTTGCTCCTCCATAGAGGTATTAAAAATTCAAAATTACGTTAACGTTCGCGCAGCGTGTCGCGAAGGCGACTCAGCTCCTCTGTTAGCGTGCCTCTTACAGAGGAACTACGTTAACGCGCAGCGTGTCGCGAAGGCGACTCAGCTCTCCCGAAGGGAGCAAGAGGCATTACGAATTACGAATTATTCCTCTAATTCCACACCCTCAATTAGTTTATGTGCAGCCTGGGACATCTCAGTTGTATAAGGTTGCAGGGTATTATTTTTCAAGGCTTCTGTCGTGGCGAAATCGAGAAACAGCCGCATCATTAAGGAATCTTCCTCATCCTCGTCATCAACTGATTCGGGAATTATTTTGACGAGGGCAGTATCGGCAGACAATACTTCTATCCAACCAGAAGCATTGGCAAACTGGGGATATTCGCGGTAAAACTCCGCAGGTAGACGAAATCCTGCACTGTTACCAATTTTGGTGCTGCGAATTTTGTAGGGGTTGCTCATAATGTACATACGTTATGTACTTACATAATAGCAATACTTGGACTATTGATTTTGTTGTTTTTATGGGCTTGCTCCCCCCGCTCCCTGCACCTTTTCCCCCTGCCTCTTACCATCACACATCACTATCGACAGTTGCCATCTAACTAAAGAACTTGTCAACCTAGAAAAATATTCCCTTCACTCCTGAAAATGCCATCAAAACAAAAACACTACACAGTTCGATTGCAAATACTGCTAACACCCCAACAAAATGAGCATTGGCAAGTATTAGCTGACTCTAGCGGTATCAGTAAAGCCGAATTAGTTCGGCGCACAATGGCAGGATGTCGCATCAAAACCATCCCCCAAGTTAACTGGAAATGCTACTGGCAATTATTGAAAATTAGTGAAGATATTAACCAAATTGCCAAAGCTCAAAATGCTGCCGTAACTCAAGGTTTGACACCACCAGAAATTGACCATATTCCTTTCAATGAGTTAAAAACAGAGATTTCCAGACTACGGTTGCAATTACTTTTGGGACGTAGCAAAGAAAGCAACGACGAACAAGAAAACAGCGATGATTGGCAAGATTAAAAAAGGTAAAAGCTTTGCCTCCCTGACAAAATACATCCTTGAAAAAGAAGAAGCATTGTTAATTTGTACTAACCTTGCTGGGGAAACACCCCAGGATTTTTACCAGCAACTCTCAGCCACTAGATTGCTCAACTCTAGGGTAAAATCTCCCGTCAGTCACATCAGCATTAGTTTTCCTCCCAACGAAAAACCTGACAAAGAACAACTACAAGAAATTGTCGAAGCAACTCTTGTTGGCATGGGATTTGAGAAAAACTTGTATTTTGCAGCATCTCATAATGACTGCAACCATTTCCACCTCCATATTGCTACAAGTCACATCAACATCGATGGTGAATGCGTTATTCGTTCGGTAGAGGAATCGGATCAAAGGTATAGGATGGTGTTTTATTGTTACCTGGATTTTCTGTAACTTTAATTAAGCTAACTGATAACTTGCGTTCACTTGTAAATTTAATCTCTCCAGTTGCACCCTGAAGATTTTGAGGAAGATTAAGAAGTTGATTTTGTGAAACTCGACTACCAAGGTTTGTTTTTAAAACTTCTATAATTGCATTAGTTGCATCATAGGACATGGCTGTTCGCCAATTAATATCACCTCCCCAAGTTTTATATGCTTTATCACGTAAATCTTTTCCTTTCCCTATTTTCATATTCCAAGGTACAGCTATTATCATCTCTTTAAGATTAGCAGCGTGTTTTTGTTCAATTGTTGTGAAAGTATTCATTGTAGGAGAACCTAACAATTTCAGGCGCTTTTGACCTAAAGAGGAATTCACTCTTGCTATATTTATCGCTTTTTGAATTTTATCGATATGAGGCGCGAATAAAATAGTATCAGCATCACTACTAATAAGTAAATTTTTAACTTCTTGATTTGATAAATTCTTACTCATATCACAATTATTTTGATTTATGATAATATTTTTTTTACTACCAAAAACATCCTTAAAATTATCAGCAAATCCTGCATTGTCAGACGAACTTTTATCTTCGCAAATTAGTATATTATTTATTGATGAAAATTGAGGTAAGTTCTTGATACTTTCATAAAAACCTTGCACAATCTGTTTAATATCATAAATCATACGATATCCATGAAACTTACGGTTTGAACCATTACCAAATGTGGTTGGAGAAATTACCACCATTTTTTTAGGTTCGTATTCAAGTCGCGCTGAGTTAAATGGTTGTTCGGCATTATGCCCAACTACAGCTAGAATGCTACGTTCTCGCTTAACAAATTCTTGAGCAATTTTACGAGCATCATCTTTATTATTACTATCATCTGCTATTACTACCTGTAATAATCGGCCATTAATACCTTGAGCCTTGTTCAATTCATCTTGAGCTTGAGCAACACCTCTTAACATTTCCATCGCAACGCTAGTATTACTACCAATAGGAACACTTGTAGCTATGGTTATAGGATTACCACCTTTAGCCTTTGCATTATTTTTGTAGATTAATGCTTCAGGGTCATTAGGATACGAATCTAGATATTTTTGGAAGCTTTTTGAAGCTGCTTGATAATTAGGTTGTGTTTTTTTTAATTCGGAAATCGCATCATCTTTTAATTTATTGTTTTTTTGTGAAGTATTTATTTTATATTTCAATAAATTTTTATCTCCTATACTAATTTTATTCTGAATATCCTTATTTGGAGGTTGCGGAGTTACTGTAAGAGACGTTTCTTGTTGACATGCACGAATAATGAAAACAAGACAAGTTATCAATAACAATAGTAAAATTAGCTGTGGGATAAAGCTAATTATTTGATGTTTCAGACGAGATTCAATTTTGTTGATGTCTTGATTGCCTAAATTAAAGGATTGAATAGTATTTGTTAATTTTGCTTTAGTACCGAATACATCTATAAAGGGATACATAAATTTTGTACCCTGAAGAAATTCTTGCTCATACTTCTGTAACCCTTCTTGACGTTTTCTCAAAACTTTTTCTTCAATCTCATCTAATTCTCCTGCTCTGAGGTTTGAAGATTGCCTCAATTGTGTGTGAGTATTTTCATTTAAGGGATACTGATTTTTAATTGCTTCACGAAAATCATTTTCGTATTGATGCAATCTAAGTTGATAGGAATGAATGACTTCTTGTTCTATTGGCTGAATATCTTCATCCCTTATCCCTAAATATTGCTGAAGAATTTTGATTTCATTAATCTGTATTGGGTTTAAAGGATATTCTTCTTCAAATGCCTCTCTATAGATTTGTAAATTTTTTTCACGCTCTCGACGAGGCTGAAAAAATTCATTTTCAATTTCTTCAGTTTCCTCAACTGATAAACCTAATTGTTTTCTTAAGTTTGTTAGGATTCTGCGCCCAATAGTTGAAATATTACCATCCTTTGTCATCCTTGTACACCTGTCAAGCTCTTGGATATATCTCAACTTTGGGTCGCCTATTGGAGAGCGAGAAAGCGGAATATCATAACCTTCTTGAGTGGTATAAATTTCTGGCTGCATTGTTGGTGCAGATCTTTGGACTTGCTTCTTAGTATAATTATGCAACTCACGTATTTTAATCCAGCCATCATTATCTTCGTCGGCTGCTCCTGTTTTTATACCTTGCACTAAATATGTAGTATAAACACCATCTACTGTAGGCTGAAGGGATGCTGAAGATGTGAGAACAGCCCTTCCTTGTCCACCTAAGTGTTGCTGAATATCAACGTTGATATTGATATCATCAGGACTTCTTGCTAACATACCATTCGAGAATGCACCACTATAACAGCAGTCAAGAATGATTACCTGGGATTCTGAGCGGCTATTAGTCATAGTCCTATGCACAAAGTTCGCTTCAACTGATGTCGCGAAAAGAGCATTTTCTCTAGTAGTGCTAGTTGCAAAATAAAGATTTCCACTTTCTCTATCACGTAGCCCATGACCAGCTAAATATAGCAGTATCAGATCATCCTTTCTCCGTTGGTTAAATAACCAGTGAATATCTTCTTGCATAGTTTGGAGATTCGGATTCAAAAGAAGCTTTACATTCTCTCTTGGAAATCCACACATTTCTGAATGCAGTAAAACTTCCTCCATTTTTCGCACATCATTTTCAACTTCTGGAAGTCTGTGTAAATGAGAGGACTCATACTCACTAACACCGATCAATAGTGCAAATTTACCCATCCCTGAATCCCTGTTATTACTTTGATATATTTATATTTTTTAACACGCTCAATAGCCAGCAATAATTATACTAATGCTTGGACAAAACACAATTTGAGTTAGATATAAATCAGGTCTTTATGTATTTTTCATCAACTCTAGTATTGTTTGCGTCGCAGTTTCGAGTTCTTTTCGACTACTTGCTTCTATACTAAATTCCGTAGCATCAGGCTTCTTAACGGTTATCTTGATGGGTTTAGAGCCAAGGCGATCGCCTAAAAGCCCCAGAAATGTCTTGAGGTTAGCAATGTTGACTTCTGCGTTTAAAACACCTAAAACAGCTGGAACGATACCTCCTCTATGGATATCGCTGGTAATTTCTTCAGACTCTGCCATACTGGCATCTTCAACCAAGCCCTTCACATCCCGCAATACACTTCGGGTCAGCCGATCAAGTTCTTCGGGATCTAATTCTGAATCATTTAGAGAAATTTTTAGTTTTACTGTAGATTCGTTAATCATACTGATGCTTTAACTGATTTTATATGCGTTTAAGATAATTATTACGCATTATCACTTAAATCGTCATCTTGGGTCTATACTTTATTAGTCTAGTACCCGGTGGTCCCCAGAGAATCATCCCCTTGGGAAAGCTGAGATTATGGTTCTTTGCTTCCGGTTTGAGCAATACCGCAGCGCGTTCTAAAATTTCTTCTAATAAATCCAAACCAGCTGCTTGGGGTACATCTGGTTTGCCCAGGAATTCTACACCTTGATTTTTAAGTTTGCCTTTTTTGTAAGCTAAAACCTCATCAATTAGTTCTTCGAGGGTATGAGAAAATCCCAATATGCGAGAAAATAAAATTTCTAATTCTCCCATTGGTAAACCCAGGCAAGTTCTGGCTAAAGTTTCTATTTGCTGTGTACTGCTATTTATTGAAAATTGGGAATTGCAAAAATATTGAACAAAACTTTTAACTGCAACAGCATTTGGTAATGGGTTAATCAAAACAGGAATTAAAGGTACTAACTCAACAGTAAGTTCAACACAAATCTCCAAACATATGAGAAATCTGGGTACAGTATTTGCAGATAATTCATAAACTAAATTACTCAGAATAGTTTTCATTCGTGGAGTCAATATTCCTGTGGTTGAATCGGGTGCAATTACACCTTCAAAGGCAAATATTCCTGGTATTTTAGAGTTTTGTAATAACCAATCTAAGCCTGATTTACATAATGTATTGGTATCTTTCAGCTTCAAAGAATCATCAATATGCTGCAATTGAGAATAACCTTGATTCCAAAAGTAGAGAGGTAATTCTCTTGTACGGGCTAATCTATGGAGTAATTCAAGTATTTTGAATCGTTCCGTCAGAGGTGTTTCAATGGCAATAACTGTTTGTCCTTGTTCCAGCAGCGTTGGTAAATTATTGAGTTGTAACATTACTACTTTTGATAAATGGGTAAATAAGTTTTACGATAATCAAGCCTTGCCCACTTTTTTGCTTGCTTAATATTCCACATCGGCTCAATAGATAAGTTAGGTACATTTTGTAGTCGATCAAGAAAAGTATAATCTCCAGTAACTCTTGCAATTACAGAAGCAATAACTTTGCAGCAGTGATACGGATATTTAACAATTTGCTTTTCACTAAACCGAATTACCACCCAATTATTGCTAGTAAAAAATCGATTTCTAATCTTATCTTTACCTTGGTCAACACAATGATGTGGTTCTTTGGTATTTCCAACATAAGGCTCATCAATTTCAATATCAATAATTAAACCACTTGTGTGTACTAAAATAAAATCGGCTGAGTAGGGATAAGGAGAATTAGGATTATCAAATGTAGCACCTTGACTAACATTCGGAAAGATGCGTATGAGAACTTGATAGAAATCTTTTTCTGACACTCCTGCTTGAGCTTCACTGATACCCGAAGGCTGTAATACTTGACCTTGAAGCCAATGCTTTAATATTGCTTTATGTCGCAGCGTTTGCATCCCATTTGTACTTGATACTTTCAGTATAATTTGGATAAATCTAAAATCATCCTTTGTCGTTTGCTGATTAGAATCACTAGATATAAAACACAAAATTCCTAAAATAATTGATATCAAAGTAATAGCTATCAACCATACATAAGATGGCATCAAAATTGAAATAATAATAGCAATAGCAAAAACATAAAAAATAATTAGATAAGAAAATTTGGCAATCCAAATATCACTGAAGTGACTTTTATTGTTTGATAGGTTTCTTAATTTTGAAGAATGATTATAAGTTATCTGAGAATAAGATACATGATTTTTCGCTAAAAATTTTAGTATTAACGGTGGATAAAAAATCGCAGGATAATGCTTAGTCAAGATAAAAAAACTAACGCTACTTTTTACGGAAGTTATTTTGTGTTGGTTGATTGATTGAAGATTTTGGCAAGTTTCTTTGAATTGGACGTTTCAAATTCTCCTCAATTCCCAATAAACCCAACTCAGTCAGCAAAGGTAGAGAAATTTTCGTATTTTTA
>JASJCJ010000310.1 GCA_030066045.1 Calothrix sp. MO_167.B12 | reverse complement strand
ACAATTATCAGTTTGTAATTCACAGTTCGCAGTTAATTGCGAATTACGAACTGCGAATTGCGAATTGTTTTCTCCCTCTCTCCCGCTCCCCCCCTGTCTCTCCCGTTTCACTTCTAATGCTGTTTTCTTTCCACTACTAACTAATTCTTTTACGAGATCGTTACTAACTTTGGTCAGTTGACGAAGTGCAGAAACACTCCATCTTTGAACGTTTTGACGTACCAAACGTTTTACTTTTGGTGGTAATTGGTCAAACCAGAGATATATTGCTATCGCACTTTTAGCTATGTAACGAGATGCTCCAAAATCATCACTTTTCAACCATTCTTCAAATACTTGTTTGCCGTTGGGACAGAAAGTGAGACAGTCATAGTAAAAATCCTGTAAAACTCGACCAATTTCTATCAAATCATCGAAGGTGGAACGAATAAAACCGAATAATTCTCCTAATGTATTTTTAGCTCTATTTTGTAGTTCTGGTTTATCGAATAGACCATAATCAAATTTATAGTTTAGTGAAATTAAGCACGATCCATTCATATGCATTCATACTCCTTGCATGAATCATGGATTTTTAATTGAAAATTGATTTAACGATATTTTCCTTTAAATACTGTCAGTCAATACTTACCTATTGACGTAAAGTGACTTATCACTATAGTGATAAAAATATGTACGACTATAGTGATAGATATTAGGTGAGTAAATGTCTGAAATGCTTTTCTGGCAATGGTTTTAAGTCAAATCTTTGTGAAACAATATTTAATGAGATTAATTTATTTTTTTGGATGATAATTGATATTCAAAAGATAATTATGTATAAATAGTTCAAAAGTAACGTTGATTGAATAAATTTTCTGCCAAAATTAAATACTTATTTATCATTAATTGGCAGAGATGTTCTAATTTAAAATATCCCAAAATATCTTATTTATAGTGGTTATAACGATGTTTCAGTTCGTGACAAAGCAACAAGCATCATCCATACTAAATATGAGCTTTTCCACACTTAAAAAATATCGTTTAGATGGAACATGGATTGAAGGAACCCACTGGATAAAAGTGAATAGCCGTTGTATCCGGTATAACTTAGAACTCATTCAAGATTGGTTCCACAATCGTTATGACCCCATCGCTCATCATCGAGCAATTGATTTATATCACGCAAGTTTGCCGAGTAATCAAAAACGCAACAGTCGGAAGGTTTAGAAAATTTATCCTGCTTAACCCGCATTTCTCACAAGTTTGGCGATCACATTTACCGTAATCTTTACCCAGACTCAATTTACGGCATTTTTTACGGGAAAAAATTTTGGTACAGTATGAAGCGCATAAATCTAGGTTTTATAAGGCTTTGAGAAATGTGGTGAGAAATCCTGCTTAAAAGTCGATGTTGTCCAGATGGCGCAAATTTGAGCTGATCAAGTATTTCGAGAAATGCTGAAAGTTTATAAATTCGACTATTAGCCCGCACTGGATTATACCAAGCAATACACGAGCTTCGAGCATTCGAGGCTCAACAGGTGCTAGCACAACAAATAGCAGTACGCTTCAACAAATTGGAGGAGATATGGATGGGATTACCGTAAGTGAAAGTAACACCAGTCCATTTGACAAGATTAAACAAATTGATACCGATGGAAATGAGTACTGGTTAGCTCGTGACTTAATGCCCATATTGGGATATAAGCAGTGGCGACAATTTGAGGATGCGATCCAAAGAGCAATTGCCCCGTGTAAAAACATGGGGCATGAGAGGGAGAAACACTTTTTGCGAATGACCGCAAAAAGTACCGGAGGTAGACCCAAAGAAGATTTCAAGCTTAGTCGTTATGGTTGTTACTTGACAGCGATGAATGGCGATTCACGCAAAAGTGAGATAGCACAAGCACAAACTTACTTTGCTGTTAAAACCCGTGAAGCTGAACTAGCACCACAAAGCCAAGAACTACTTTCTCAATTACTGGAAAAATTAGAACAACAAAACCAGGTAATTTCTGAGCAGGGTAAAGCAATTGCTCAATTGCAATCCCAAGTCCAAAACTTGCTCCCAATATCATCTGATTTTATGCCACCAGGATGGGATGCCGAAGTATGGAAAAAACTGCCTCCACAAGACAAAGGGCATTTTCGTTTTAAGTAATACAAAACAACAACAACAATTGATATACAAGGAGTTTTATTTTGTTGATAGTTTACACGACAATGCTTGATTTTCCGTAATGTTCCATCAATTCTTCAACAATCACTTTAGCTGAGTAGTAATTCCCCGGTGCTCCATTCTCTTACTCTCTACTACAAATGTAGTAAATGTAGTATAAAAGTTTTTTTGCTCGTTGTAGAAACTTTTAAGATGTATTTACTTATCGTTATATAACGAAACAATTTCTCTTTGTTGTTGTTGTTATTTAACTAACTTTATGAGTATTACTTAATCCGTTTTATATTCCGTCGCCGTCGCTTTCGTCCTTCCAATCAAGGTAATGATGTAGACGCGACAGCGGCTTCTCGAAGAGAACCACTGGCACTACCTGCTGTCACCACTGAACAGATAAAACAGAAGCACAAAAGTGAATTCCAACGGCTAGTTGGAGAAATATCACAGCAGGAGAAAGAACGACTAGAAGCGGTAAAACAACAAGCATTGAGACAATTTTGGGCAGAGGGAGGACATTAAGATGCAACAACTGAGAACGGAAAAAGCATCTGCAATGGTCATACTGCGAAGAGAGTACCTGGACATCACTGGTAACTTTTGTGCAGCCAAACTAATTGAATATTTCAAACATTGGACTAACTGGAAGCTGAAAAATCACCGTACCCCTTGGGTATATCAACCCTTGAGGAGAATCTACGCTGACCTGATGGGTGAACATAGTCTTCATGTTATCAGGGCTGCGATCGCATTACTTGAAAAAATGGGCATTCTGGAAAAACAGAAAAATCCTGGTAATGGACAAGATAAAACTTGGCAGTACAAATTGCATTTTGATGTGTTAAATCAGCTACTTGAACGTCGCAAGTTCAAAAATGAACCTTCCACATTCAATGCAGAACAACACCATAGATCCGATCCAAAAGTTTCTGATCCACAACAACACGCTGCTGCTGAGGGAGAAAATCAGGAAGAGGTGGATTGGGAGACTGTGGCGAAGGAGACAGAGACTTGGGAGCAATCCCAGATCACTCACTACGTTAATGAATCAGAACAGGTTGACTTGACTAACGAGATAAACTCTGGTGAGGATAAACTTCCCCAAGGACAAGTCGAAGTCATTACAACTTCACTAAAGGATGTCACTACCTCAAACAAGCCCACAAAGCCAGAAATAAAAGAAGTTTGTAATCAGTTGAAGCGATTGCGAATCAATCCAGACCCCTGTTTGGGGGTAATCAAAAAATATTGGGGGAATGTGCAGGGAGCGATCGCTCGTGTTAAAGAGGCGATTCACGAGGGGTGGTGTGAGAATCCAACTGGCTTGTTCATCAACAGTTGCAAAAGCGGTGCAAAGGCAAAAAACACGGTGACTTCCGATGTGAGTGCTTGGTTTGAATGGGCAAGGAGAGAAAGGCTTGTACTGGCGATGTCTGGAGGGGTGGTGTATACACTGGATGGAGAGGCTGTGAAAATTAAGGAGATGATGCAGAGGTATCCAATGAAGGAGTAGAGAATGCGGCGTTGCTGAATCATGGAATGATTTCGCCCAATTTGGAACGATTTTTCAATGGTTTCAACCGCCAATTCATCCCGCATTTATGCAACGCCGAGAATGCAACACTTCTAATTACGAATTACGAATTATCTTGACCCATCGCCGGGAGCAACTTAACTTAAAACTCCGGTAAGAAAAGCTCCCGACTTTGCCCCGCATAATGGCGGTAAATAATCTCCGGCGAATTACCTACCATTGTGGCTACATCCTTGACATCCACCCCATTCTTTAACGCCATGGTAATAAAAGTATGTCGAGTTTGGTAAAGCTTCCGGTACTCAACACCATCCAGTGTTTCAAACACAGTCTTCCAAGCTCGTCTGGTTAGGTTATGCACATCTATCCACTTTCCTTCAGGTGAGGGAAATACCTTGGTTTCACTCGACAAATCAACGGGTTGAATTGATTTGAGCAATGTAGCCAAACGATTATTAATTGGAAAATTTCGTTTCTTCTGAGTCTTCAAACCTGCTTTACAAGTTAATCCGGATTGCGAAACTACCACAGCTTGCTCAAACCGAATATTAGTAAAGTCATTTGCAATATGCTTCCACTGCAAAGCTATAGCTTCAGATGGTCGGCAACCCGTAATGAATAGAAATTCAATTAATGGTGCATAGTGCTTGTAATAGCGATTTTTCTTGAATGCTTGGATAATGCAATCGCGTTCTGACACTGTAAACGGGTTGATATCAGTTTCTTCCCTATCTCCCTTCGGTACTTTGATATCACTAGCCATGTCCTCAAAGGGATTTTCTTCAATCAATTGAGATTTAACAGCCCAATTACAACAAGCCGAAAATTGAGTCAGGATTTTTTTGGCAGATAAGGGGCTTTTATTGGCAATTAACCAATCCCGAATAGCTACAGCTTTATCTAAAGTTTTCACCGGCAGATGCACATTAATGCAGCGATAGATTTTATTGTAATCCTTCGCCAAAGTGCTGGGGGATAAACTCGATCGCTTGTACTCGGTGTAACTGTCCCACAAATCCGCCAACGAAGCACGAGTCTTATTTTCATCAGATGGTGTAAACACAACCTGCTGAGATTGGGGCTTGTACTTTTCTAACGTCACATCGAAATTGTTGCAGAGAATATCCAACTCGATTTGCCTAGCTTTCACTTCAGCCAACTTGCGGTTGGCTTTAGTGTCGGGAAACCCAGTAGAAAGATAATGACGTTTACCCCCAAAACTAAAAACAAGTTGCAGGCGATCATTCGAGGTTTTAATTTGGACAGTACCCTTAGAAGCTTTGCGTCGGGAACCCACAGTCAACTCCTTAACAATTCGCAGTTCGTAATTCGCAATTCGCAGTTTAATTGCGAACCGCGAATTGCGAATTGCGAATTGATTTGATTTACCCCAAATTTACCCCAATAAATTGTCTAAACTCGTCCAAAAATGTCCAACGTGGGCGTATTCTTACACCTAATTTACACCCTCAGACTGGCTGAAACGGGGTTTTGGGAGAAACAATAAACCCCTGGAAGGCAAGCTTGCCAGGGGTTTTGAGAATTATGCCAGGAACGAGACTTGAACTCGTGACACGAGGATTTTCAGTCCTCTGCTTCAAAACTGCGATAAGCCTACGGCATAGCTGAGTCCTTCGGACACGCTGCGCGAACGCTTACCGCTCCCCTGCTCTATCTAATATTGGCTGTAATGCTTGGGGTATAAAGGAATGAAGTGTCATAAATTTTACTTGTACGGCTACGGAGCTGCATCAGTCAGTGGTGGCGACATACACACGCGAACCCAGAAACCCGGTTTTTTGGGTCTAATCGGTTGATTTTATAAATAACCTCTTATGAGGCTTTAGTGTTAATAATATTCATTTTTTCTTTTCGCCATTTATCCACGCTTTTTTTAACAGCTTCTATTTCTGCAAAATCTACTTGCATGGTTGCAGCTTCAAATTCGACACCTAAAGCAGTACTGACTTCGAGAATTTCTCCAAAACCGGCAGATTGATAATCTGTATCCTCATACTCTTTAACTCTTTGTTCATCAATTCCTAAAATATCAGCCAGTTCTTGCTGACTCATTTTTGCTGCTATCCGAGCTTTTATTAATACATCTGGCAGCTTATTTAAAGAATTAATTTTAATTTTCAAAGGTGTGATGGTGTCACAATTAATAAGTCTTTCATATTCTGTAATTTGTTCTTTTAAATCGTCAACTTGACTTTGATAAGAGTCCCTGTGAAGTTGACAACGCTTTGGTTCTGCTTTTAAATCTTCATTACTATCCAATTCTGCTATAGACTGTTCAAAGCGTTGCAACCAATCTAAGGAATGTTGATATTGTTGCTCGTTTTTGATTGTCATGGATTCCACCTTTGTAAATCTATAGCAATAATTCCTTTGCGCGTACTCGTTCTGGTATCAAATTGAAAAAAATCTATATAGACTGTACCTGAATCATGAGCTGGATAATTTGACGGAAAAATTTCACCCTTGTACTTGGTTTTTTGTTCCCCACGGCGCAGGGCAAAATTAAATAAAGTAGGAGCAATAGATTCTAGGTAATTTATATCAACTCCATTGTCCTCCCAACAGGCATCAAAATCACCAGGTTTTTGTTTACTGGTGACGAAACTACCATCAATATAAATCGTTCTACAACCTGCTTCTTTTAATTGTGTCATTGCCAGTTCTAGACCGTCTATCATGCGCCGTCTAGTCAAATTTGTACCAAATCTTTCTTGAAATTCCTCCCATTCTGCCCAATGTACTCCTGGTGGTAAATTGCCATTTTCGTCAAATTCTGGTATCACTTTCTCACACCCTAACACAGTTTAACTGTACAGGGTGATCGCGTCCTTTGAATAGTTGGGATGAATGCAATCGCATAAGATTGAGGGTAAACAGCCCCGAAGAAAGATTTCACCTCATGCTTACAGTTTCGGGTTTACCCATAGTCCGTAGATGCAAAAACCTCCGGAATTGGATTCTGTACCTTTGTAGTTTTGTTTCAGTACAATTACTATAAAACCCCTATTAACTCAAAGATAATGCACATTAGCATAGCGTATGACCTCAAGAAACGGTTCCATGCTGCTTGCGCCTTGCGGGGACGCAAGATGAGTCAAGTAGTGACGGAACTGATTGAGCAATGGTTAAAAACTAACGAATACCCTTCATCTTCTGATGACAAAAAATAATCTGTATTAAAGTCCAATGAATTACCAGGATTTTCAAATATTAGTTAACCAGAATCAGAAGATACGCGCTTCATCAGAGCAAGGTGAGGTGAGGGGTGAATTATGCTTGGATATGGACAGAACCAAGCATACATTAAAATTGATTGAGCATCAGGTGAAGGATGGTGAGTTGCTCAAAGGACTGGGTTACGAGCTATACCAAGCACTTTTCCCGAACGAAATTAACGCTCGATTCCAAGCAACCATAGCAGGGGCACAAGCGAATGATCACAGTGTCCGTTTGCGGTTAATATTTGAATCTCCTGAGTTAGCTGCTCTTCCTTGGGAATTTCTCTACGACAAACAAACCAACACCTTTCTAGGAAATAACACTCAAACCGTACTCTCTCGCTATATTGATGTTCCCCTGCAAAAACGGGATATTAAAGCTGCTAGCCTACCCCT
>JASJCJ010000309.1 GCA_030066045.1 Calothrix sp. MO_167.B12 | reverse complement strand
AATTTAATTGTGAAAGTGCTACCTTTACCAAATTCACTCTGCACATTCAAACTACCCTGATGTGACTTGACAATTGCTTTTGCGATCGCTAATCCCAATCCAGAGCCACCAGTATGACGAGAGCGATCGCTATTCACCCGATAGAAGCGGTCAAAAATCCGGGAAATTTCGGTTTTGGGAATGCCAATACCTGTATCTTTCACTTGGATTATTGCATAATGGTCACTCCGGTCTAAAATAATCGTCACCTTCCCTTGTGTTGGGGTGTACTGAATTGCATTGACAATTAAATTAGCAACTAAACGATACAACTGCTCGGAATCACCGACAATATTTATCTCTTCATCCACATTAATTGCTGATGTCAGCTTTAACTGAGCCGAAATAGCCATTGCAGCAAATTCTTCTACTAAGTCGTGGATAACATCATTTAAACAACAAAGTTCTCGTTTCATGGGAATAGATTGTCTATCGAAGCGAGACAGCATCAATAAATCTGCAACTAAACTAGTGAGTCGCTGATTTTGACGCTTGATAGTCCGTAAAATATCCCAGATTTCTACAGTATCCAAATCCGGCGTTAACAGTGCTGATTCTACCGTTGCTTGGCTTGCAGCTAAAGGAGTCCGCAATTCATGGGCTGCATCTGCTGTAAATTGCTGAATTTGCCTGTAAGATTGGTAAATGGGTTTCATGGCTAACCCTGCTAACCACCAACCAGCAACAGCAACCATAATCATCGCCATTGGTAATCCCACAACTAAGCTCAATTTTACTGCATCCATATAATCATTAATGTCTGCAATATTACGCCCGACTTGGATATACCCCCAGTCTTGATTATCTCTAGTATGTAACGACAACGACATTTGGTGGTAGATATTGCCCTTATTATCTTTAATAGTTTGCCAAAGTTGTTTATTTAAAGTTAGTGATATTTTTTCTGGATAAGAACCTGCGATGGCAATTAAATTACCTGGTTTATCAAATAAACGTACATAGTAACCTTGATTAATTGCATTTAAAATATGACGTTGAGAACTAGATTGTTTTTGAGTGCAATCAGATTCAACTAGACAAATATTAGGTAAAAATTCCTTGACAACTGGCTCCAACCTTCCAGGCTGCTTGAGCTTTAGTTCTAAATTATTATGCAGGGTTTTGGCGATGAACTCCAGTTCTCGATCTAAGGCTTCCGAATGAGCATGATAAACTGCTGTATAAAGACCAAATCCACATACAGTTAAAATAAAACCCATAACGATGGCATACCACAAAGCCAAACGAATCCGGGTGCGCTGAAAAAGTTTATTTTGTTTCATTTGTCAGATTAAGACGATACCCCATACCATGTAAAGTTTCAATGGGATTTCCACAACCACTATTAGCCAGTTTTCGTCGTAAAAGTCGCATTTGTGCCGCTACAACATTACTACTAGATTCCGCACCCATCTCCCAAATTTGATTGCGAATTTGTTCGGTACTCAAAATTTGGTTTGGGTGTTTCATAAAATATTCTAATAACTGAAATTCTTTAGTAGTCAAGAGAATCTTCTCTTCATCTCCTGTAGCACTGTGATGAATTACCTTACTACTACCATAATCTAATGTGAGGTTGCCAATAGTTAGTTGTTGGGGTTGAAATTGGGGGGAACGCCTTTGTAAAGCCCGTAACCGTGCTAACAATTCTTCCATCCCAAACGGTTTTACTAAATAGTCATCTGCACCTGCGTCCAAGCCAGCAACTTTATCTTCCATACTATCTTTAGCTGTTAGCATTAATACTGGTAATGGATTATTTCTTTTTCGTAGTTTTTCACACAGTTGTAATCCTGACATTCCTGGAACCAACCAATCAAAAATAGCTAGTGTATATTCTGTCCAACTATTTTCCAAATATGCCCATGCTTCGTTACCATCCATAACCCAGTCAACTAGATAGTTATGTTGGTTCAAAACACGTTTAATAGCTGCACCTAAATCCGGTTCGTCTTCTACTAATAGCACTCTCATATAAAACTGACTTGCCAACTGGGACTGGCTTAAAGTTAACGAGGTAAACATAACTATGACCTTAGAAATAGATTGACATAACCTGATGAAATCAGGATGAAATTTGAAGTTGTTAAACAACGTGTATATTTAGTTACTTAACCTCAGTTCGAGTTAAGGAGCTTTATTTAATTTTGAAGGGCTGATTAATGGCTGAAACAACGTAAACACGTTGATGAACGGTATAATCAGGGTTTGAGCTTATCACGAACTCAGGTTACTTAGTATTTAAATGTAGTTGATCGCCTTGGTAAGTAGAACGGCAACGGCGTAAATATTTGTAGTTGGGATTAGGCAGGAGACAGGAGACAGAAGTCAGGAGGGAAGAGGATTTGAGCTTAGTTTATTTTTCTTAACATAGTTAGGTTTTTCTCCACAGACTTACTTAGTATGTAATTTACATATAAGAAAAACTCAGTAGACCCCATTGCCATAATTTTGGTGTGATGAAAGTTAGAGGAGTTACAGTAGTTAACTGTTAGCAATAGGTCTATTGAGTTATTTTTATATTGACAGATAACAATGAAATGAAGATGAAATGTCAATTTTTTGCAATCAAATGCATCAACTTCATCTCTTATTGTCCCGTTTCATCAGATTAGCATCGATCAATGAAATAATTTAATCACCGTATGTTTGAATTTGGGAAATGCCAAGGGGAATTTCGTCCTTTAATCCAACTATTTTGGCATCAGTTCGGTACAACCAAGTATTTGCATAACCAGGAGTCATAATATCTTTCATTAAAATCGATAACTTTGTCTCAGGTTCTACTGGTTGCGAGAAAGAAATTTTAGCTTGTTTGTTGTTAATGGAAACTGTTGCAGGTATTTTTTCACCTGATTGATTCTTGACTTCAATTCCGCCATCAATTTTTACCTCATCCGGTATTTTAATCGATAACCCTGCAAGAGGTTTTCCCTGTACATGAACTTCAATTTTATGAGTAGCACCCATAGGGATTGCATTATTAGGAATAGCAGCACTATTAATCAGATGTGAAATTCTAGCATTACCTGTTGTCCCATTTGCCCATACAGCAGTAACTGGAGATAACATAGCTAAGGTGAATGCAGTGGTGTAAATCAAGTTATTGAATTTCATTTCTATTTTCCTCGTAAATTAATTAGATTTATTTTTCTATTTACTACTATGCTTTCCACTTATGAAATCTTCATGAAATTTCAGTGTAAATTACTCTAAAAAGGGGAATTCAATATGTACGGAAGCGAGCTACTCCTATGGGTATTTCTGCATTAATACCAACATTTTTGGCAGATAAGCTATAGATTGGAGCATTTCTGTGTATTGATCGCTTTACCTTGTTGAGGTAAATATTAAATTTAGTATTAGGAGCAATTGTTTCCGGAAAAGTTAGTAGTATCGTTTCATCTTTCACAGAAATATTTGTCTTTATTTTCTGCTTATTCTCATTCACAACATCGATATTTTTGATATTATGACTCACAGTTACATTCTCTGGAACTTTGATAATAAGTTGGCTAAGAGATTTACTATTCTGGGGAACGTGTAACCGAAAAGTATGACGAACAAGACGCGAACGCTTGTTATCTGGAAATTGTACATTTCCATCTAGATGAGGTGCTCTACCATTACTCATTTTGGCACTTACATAGTTAGCAGGTGCTAAAACTGCTGTAGTTAGAACCAATGCAACAACATACACTAGTGGTGTTTTCATATTTCATTTCCTATAAATCAAGTATGTCAGCTAAATTACTGGCTGATATTCAACAAATGAACCTGTGATGAATTGAGGTATTAGGATTTGGATTTGGTAAAGCTACATCTAATACAATTCTCGAATTTATGGCAACACATAGTTTTTAGCAGTGTTGTAGTGCAATTCACCTGATTTCATCGGTTTGTTGCCCTTTTTCGGTGAATTTGGTATTGCTTTCCTCTACATTTACCTATTGTCTGTGGGAAGCTAGAGATTTTCTTGACTTCGGCAGGTTTAGCCTGGTGATATCTTTTTGCCAAAAAGTAATGCTTAACTCTATTTACTAGTTTGACAATCCTTGATGAAATCAAAATGAAATTTCAGCATCGGCTTTAAAAATCTTTAGATTAAAATGTGTGGAAACGAGCTACACCCACTGGAATCTCTACTGTACTGCCAACAAATTTAGCCGAAAGTCGATATATAGAAACAGGACCAAGAGTTGGTTGTTTAACTTTATTCAGGCTAATGAGGATGTTAGTAGTGTTAGAAGTAACTGTTTCAGGAAAATCTATTATGATTTTTCTGCCATTGACAGAAACATTAATGTTAAGTTTTTGACTCTTATCATCAAATACATCAATATCGTTACTCACAGCGACTGTAGGTGGAGTATCAAGAATTATTTGAGAAAGAGCATTGCCATTTTTGGGAAGATATAATCGGAAACTTTGTTTAACAAGCCGCCAATTATTATGAGTAGATTGTGGATTATCAACATTGGGAATATTACTCTTATTTGCCTTGGCACTTGCATAGTCAGAAGAGATTAAATTTGTGTTACTTAGGGCAAATATAACAGTAGTACCTATATAAATTAGAATTATTTTCATCTTCAATATTCAATCAGTGAATAACGTCAACTACTTTGCATAAATCAAAAATCAAAAGTGTTACTCCATGATAAATTAAGTGTCTGATTAATAACTGCAACAATGTAAGTTTATTTATGTGTATCAAAAGTGAATATATAATCGGTGTTTTAGCTTATCGCAAACTCAGATTATATAATATCAATAGAGTTTTATGCCAGACTAAATCTAAAATAAAAAAATTAGTTTTTAGTCCTATTTTTAGGACTAAAAACTTGTACATTGACTAGTATCACGAATAAAAATCGTAAGATAAGCTTACTTACAAGTAATAATATACAGAATCAAAATGAAATGAAGATGAAATTATATCCAAAATGATTATGTTAGGTTAATTTAATTTTTGTTTGGATATAGTCAAAAAAAATAAACTTTGAGTAGCTCTCAATAGCGCAACTCAAATATATGATATTTCATATCATGTCCGGGTAATTAGTTACGATATAAAATTGCCAGAGTCTTGATTAAAAATCTCAGCGTTACTTTTATCGTAAGTGTTCAGGCGGACATGATATCACTCATAAAAACTAAAATAAAAGCGATTGGAAGTAAGTTAGAGTTTAGCTTGGAGCAAGCAGGCACATTCTATGTGTCTATAGCTTTTTACTTCCCCTTAGCAATAGTGGTTTTTTCGGCAAGCTACCTAGCCAAACAGCAATATCATCCACAAGGGAATATACAACAGGTACAACAATTAAAGTTAGCAGTGTGGAAATTACCAAACCACCCAGAATTACCGTAGCAATGGGTGAATAAGCATCCATGCCAGTTTCTGGGAAAAAGGCGAGTCTAACAATTACAATAATTGTTGTTAAGGTAGTCATGACAATCGCTTTGAGTCTTACTGGTCCAGCTTCACGAATTGCGATATCTCTGGGTTCTCCTTCCTGGCGTTTGGTCAAAATTAATTCTAAGAGTAAAATAGCGGCAGAAACCGATAAACCAGATAGAATAATAATTCCCAAAATCGAAACAGTAGAAAGAGTTTGTCCTGCTAATAATAATGCTCCGAAAACTCCTACCAACTGCAAAGGAATTGACAGCATCATAACTAAAGGTTGAATGAACGAGCCAAACTGAATTACCAAAATCAAATAAATTAGTAATAAAGATATAACCAACCCCTGTAAAAGTCGCTCGAACTCAATCATCATATCCGTCATATCCCCCATAGAATCGATACCGTAACCAGGGGGAAAGTCTAATTTGCTACCAGCATCCATTGCGATCGCCATTGACAAATCCATTGATGCTGGTCCATTTTTCCGGTAGTAGCCGTTGACATAAACCACCCTCCGCCCGTTAACGTGTTCAATTAAGGTGGGTCCTTCTTGCCTTTCTAGGGTTGCCACACTACTTAAGGGTACTTGTTGACCGTTGGGGGTAGTAATGTAGGTAGATGACAAATCTTGCACAGTTCCCCTATCTTCTTCGTTGTAGCGTACTAAGATAGAATTCTGTCTGACATTGGGACGATTGTAATATCTGCGGGTGTAACCCCCATTTAAAGCATAACGAGCTTGTTCAGCTACTTGTTTGATGTTTAATCCCAGTTCCTCCGCTCGACGACGGTCAATGTTTAACTTATATTCTGGTTGGGACATGGCTGAACTGGTGTGAGGCATAACTAAACTGGGGGTTTTTTCCGCGACACCCAGAACACCGTTAGCTAGACGGTGCAGCATATCTAAATCTTCCCCGTAAACAGCCAACTGTATCGGTGCTGCCGATGTAGCCATTACGTCCACCCCCATTTCCTTCATAGCGATGCGTCGCAAACCAGGAATTGAGCGATTGGCTTGGTTTTTTACAGTATCAATGATCTGCCAAATATCCCGTTCCCTTTGCCCCACATCCTTGAGGGTGACAATCATAGAAGCGGTGTTGACTCCCCCCATGCTGTAACCGCTAAAGTAAGTACTGTTGCGCGTCAATTCAAAGCCAATTTGGGAGGAAACCTTTTCTACTTCCGGCTGTTGAAGTAAAATCTCTTCAAACTTTTGGGCTATTCGGTCGGTTTTACTAAAAGATGTCCCCGGTTCTAATTCAATAGTTGCCATAATTTGACCGGAATCACCCAAAGGCATCATTTCCTGTCCAATTAAAGGATACAGGCTAAATGCCAAAACCATAGAAGCACCCGCAAATGCCAGGGTGATTTCTCGATTCTTCATGCAGATATCGAGTAACCATCCGTAACCCCGCTCCAGTTGGTAAAAGCTGTAACGTATAGGAGTCAGTAATCTCTGCAACCAAGTTTTGCGTTTCCCCTTTTGGTGTAGTGGTTTGAGAAAGAATGCTGCCAGTAAGGGAATTAAGGTAATTGAGACCAGGAGGGAGGAGACAAAAGCAAAAACCATGGGATAAACCAGCCCGACAAACATCAGCCCCGTTAACCCCCCTGCCAGTATTGTTGGTAACAAAGCCGCAATCATCACGCAACTAGCAGCCGCACTTGCTAAAAATACCTCCCCGGTTCCCTTAATTGCTGCTTCATGGGGTTTCAATCCCTCTTGCAGCTTGCGGTCAATGGAATCAATCACAATAATGGAATCATCCACCAACTTCCCAATCGCCATCATCATCCCAATTAAGGTTGAGGAATTCAA
>JASJCJ010000308.1 GCA_030066045.1 Calothrix sp. MO_167.B12 | reverse complement strand
ACGCCTGATGTGAATTAAAAACCTCTCTTATCCAATAAGGGTTTTGAGACTTGCCCAACATCATGGTTTTGGAATTATCAACGTAATTACAATGGTTTCAGCACTTAATTCACATTAAACGTAACTTATTACTTATTACTTATTACTTATTACTTGCGCGTAGCACTATAAGCGGTAGGCGAGGAAGGGAATTAACATCTCAGCACGGCTGAGTCCCCCATGAATACCTGCAAGTGTGGAACGCCTTTCTTCTGAGGTTAGTTGCTGGCGACACACCCAATCATAGCGAGGGATGAGAATTAAATCCCCCAGGCGATCGCTACATTCTATCCCCAATGGTTGATTTGCTGGTCCCAATAAACCCGATGCGATCGCTTGTTGTTTAGTAATTACCGTAAACTGCTCTGTAAGATTTGTTTCTATGTAATCTATTGCTGCTGCTTCCATACCATGTTTCAGATGTAAAAAACGCGATCGCGATTCCCCGGTAACTGGTGCAAATAACATCTGTGTCAGGGTAGGATGATCGTTCAACCATAGGGTTTTTTCTCCACTGGTCGGACGTTGACCGTGGTCAGCGGTCAATAATAACACCACATCCTTTCGACCTTTCAGTGGTTCTAACAGTTCCCGTTGCATGGCAAAATCCAGCGCTGCTATTTCTGCGCGGTAGGATGTACTTAATGGCCCGTAGCGATGGGCAGAACTATCTAAGTTGGGTATGTACATGAAAGTAAAACTTTTACCTCTACCCTCATTTTCCTGGAGACGTTGGCGCAGTTGAGATAAACCATCAGCAGGGGTTAGATAACCGCGAAAACCACTGGTTCCGGCTTGGGAATCTGCGGTGGTAAAACGACTAATACTAGTTTGCTTAAAATACTGCAAGTTGATAATACCCACATCTATCCCCGCTTTTTCCATACGTAGATATTGATTGGGTACTGGTATTAAAGTATCGGGATTCAGTTGAGTATCTAAATAAGGGGTATGGGTAGGGGCAATGGTGGGGCAAAAGCCAATAAAGTTGACAACACTGCCGAGTTCTCGCAAATATAGATTTGTGCCGATCATGCCGTGTTGGGCAGGGGCATAGGCTGTGGCCGCTGAGGTTAAGGCGGTGACTGTTGTACTGGGATATACGGATGTGGCAGGCATAAAAAATGCCTGGGGTGACCTACAGGCAGATGTCAAACTTGGTATATCATTGTGATCCATTAAGGATATCAATTGGTCATAACCCAAACCATCAGCAATCAGCAGTACCACATGATTGATAGTTCCTTGATTTAACCAATTTTCCCAAGCTTCAGTCACAACCTTTGTTCCTAGTAAATGGGGGTTAAAGGGTGCTAGGGGAGTTTGCTCACTGAGTATGGGTGCATCTGGACATAGCCAATGGCTGGCAAGGGCAGTAATATTTCCTAATCCTAAACCTTCATAACTAGGTCGAATCGCCTCAAATCCAAATGTTTCTGGTAATGCTTGCTGAGTTAATAGTCTTTCCTCAGCAGTGGCAAATATTTGACTCATTTCCATGTTCCACACACTGATTATTATTTTAGTATTGAGCCACTGGACTTTAGACTAGTTGTGGGATTTTCCCGTGGGGGACTAACTTGAAAATAGGGAGTGATGGAGGGAAGGAGTGATGGAGGGAAGGAGGGAAGGAGGGAAGGAGTGAAGGAGGGAAGGAGTGTAGACACGAAGTGGCTTCTCGTAGAGTAGGAGTAGGGGCGGGGTTTCCCCGCCCAGAATGAAGGGATTATTTTCATGGGCAGGTTGTGTACCAAGGTTCATGAGGGACTAACTTGAAAATGGTTGATAGTTGTTAGTTGTTAGTTGTTAGTTGATGGTTGACAGCTTAGGGGTGGGAGCCGCAGTCGATGTATTTTCATGCTTGGTTATGTACAAACGTTCATGAGGGACTAACTTAAAATAGGCGCGGAGGCGCGGAGTTTGTAGGGGCGCATTGCGTGCGCCCTTGAGGAGTTAGTCACAAAGCATTTTCAGATCCTTGGTTGTGGGTTTTTCCCGTGAAGGCCTGCCTTGAAGCTCGAAGACCTTCGGTCAAGTATCATGGATATACCCCATAAAATTTCGCTCTCACGAATATGCCACACTCTTAATCACCTGCAAAAATTCACGCAATATAGGAGATGAATTTTCTTCTCCTTGGCGGTGCAATACTGCAATTTGGCGGTTCACATTTGTACCTTGAATATCGCGGTAAACTACACCTGCTCGATGCAGATTCCGAACATTACTACTTAAGAGTGCTACGCCAATTCCACCTGCAATTAAGCTGAGAACCGTAATCATCCAAGTTGCTTCTTGAGTCACTTTGGGCTGAAATCCAGCATCTTCACAGAGGCTAATGGTCTGATTGTGGAGGCAGGGAGCGTTTGTAGATGAGGGTAAAACAAACAACTCATCCTTTAGTGCTTCTAAAGGAATTTGTGATTGAGACGCGAGGGGGTGGTTTTCTGGCAGGGCAATCACCAATGAATCTTGGAGAATAGGTAAAAAACACAAGTTTACATCCTGTTCATCAGGATTGGGTATATGTTCAAACCCGACATCAACCTGACAATCTCGTATTTGCTTAATTTGTTCATCCGCAGTCAATTCGCGCAGTACCAGATGCACCTTGGGGAATCTCTGGCGAAACATTTGCAGAATATCAGGTAACAGACTGTTGGAAATCCCACTATTCACCCCCACAACCAATCGCCCAATTTCACCTCGATTAGCTCGTTGTGCAGCATCAATAGCCTGTTCAAGATGATTGAGCGCAAGCAAGATTTCTTCTAAAAACACTTCCCCCGCAGGTGTAAGTGTCAACGGACGTGTCTTGCGGTTGAACAATTCTACTTTCAGTGCTTTTTCTAGTGCTCGAATTCTTTGGCTGACAGGAGGTTGTTCAATTCCTAAATATTCAGCCGCCTTGCTAAAATTGTTTCCAGCTTCAATGACTGCAACAAAATAGCATATTTGTCGAAGCTCAAAGTTACTGAGATAGGAAATGTCCACTGTGGCAATACTATATCGTTAACAGTATCTTATATTAAATAAATCAGTATTGTAAATATAGTAGTTGAGTAATTTAATCGTAGTGTAATAAACCGCATCTCTTGAGATGCTTGTGGAGGAAATATTGCAACTATGAATATCAAGCGTACTCTTATTGTCGGTGGAACACACGGAAACGAACTCACAGGAATTTACCTGGTGAACAAATTTGAGTGTGAGCCTCAGTTAATCCAGCGAGAGAGCTTTGAGACTTGCACTTTACTAGCCAACAAGAAAGCATATGAGATTGGGAAACGATATGTTGACACTGACCTAAATCGTTGTTTTCAGCCCTCTTGTTTGCACAATCCCAAACTGTCAAGTTACGAAGCACAACGAGCCAAAGTAATTTATCTAGATTTTGGGACTGGAGGTAGGCTACAAGCTGATTTGGTTGTTGATTTACACAGCACAACATCCAACATGGGGTTAACAATTATTCTGGCAAGCAAGCATCCATTTAACTTACAACTGGCTGCCTATCTTAGTGATGTGAATCCAAACGTCAAAGTACTTTATTGTGCACCCAAAACTCCAGAAAATCCTTATTTAGACTCGATTTGTGAATTTGGTTGCACAATCGAAGTTGGTGCTATTGCTCAAGGAATATTAGATGCTCATTTATTCCAGCAGACTGAAGAACTTGTCCACGCAATTCTTGATTATGTGCAAGCGTATAACCAAGGAGCGCCACCCCAATTAAAAGATACACTCACCGTTTATCAAAGCATTGGGACGATAGATTATCCTAGGAATGAGACTGGAGAAATTCAAGCAATGATTCATCCTCGGTTGCAATTTCGAGATTATGAGGCGCTGCATCCAGGAGAACCGATGTTTTTAACCTTTGATGGTGAAGAGATTGTTTACGAAGGTGAAGGAATTGTGTACCCGATTTTCATCAATGAAGCAGCTTACTACGAAAAAGGTGTTGCGATGTCTATCACCCGTCCAGAAAATTTTCGTACCAAGCAACTAACCTAACTTTTTCACCTCCCTACCTAGATGTTGGTAATCACTCCAGGGACTTTTAAAAGTGCGATACGCGAAGCGTATCGCACTTCTTTGCTGATTTAGAAAAATTTAGTTAAATTCCATAACAAGAATTACACCCTTATCATTTCTGTAATTAAACTGAGAATAATGAGTGGTGTGAGCGTTAGAAATAAATAGAGTTTTTCATTGCAAGATTAGGTGAAACAAACGAATGGAACCCATAACGCAGGCGCTTCTTTTGAGTATTTGCGGGAACTTTGCAACGGACGCAATTCGTACTTCTTACGTGGCACTCAAGAAGGCTTTAACAACCAAATACGGAGAGGATTCTGATTTAATTGTGGCTGTCAATAAATTAGAACAAGCACCAGATAGGGATGATCGTAAAAAAACATTAGAAGTTGAAGTTGAGCTTGCTAAAGCGAATAATGATTCAGAGTTGTTACAGTTAGCACATAAGTTATTGGACAAGGTCAACCAGCCTAGTGGACAGGTGAGTATAACTGTCAAGGACACTCAATTTGCTTGCGTCTCAGGGACAGGTGACTCAAAGATAAATATTAAATACTGAGTTTTCAACAAAAACGGTAACTAAAGCTAATATGAGTGAACAAGTAATAAATAATCAGAGCTTTGACAATTGTGAATATGCAGTTGGCTCAGTGACTGGTGATGCTGTGATGAGTATCTATTATCAAGGTAACAAGTTTTTAGAACAATCAATTCAAAATATTAGAAATTCTAAGTCTGCTTTTTGGGATTTTTTCCCTTGGAACTTAGTAACAGCTCTAGCTGAAAGCTTAGGATATATGGTGGACAAAGCTACAAATGATTTTGGAGTAACTTCAGAAACGCCAGTTGACAAAACGTCACATCAAAATACTCTGAGCTTTAACAATTGTGAACATGCAGTTGGCTCAGTGACTGGTGATGCTGTGATGAATATCTTCTACTTCAACTACGAAATGAGTAAGAAGATGTTACATCAATCAAATATAGATATTCAATATAATTCCAAACCTACTAGCTTGGAATTTTTCTTAGAAATTGGAAGTAGGATAAATTCTATATGTGAAAATTTCCTGAAAGAAGGTTTATCCGAAGCTGCATTGTTAGAAGAAGTCTTTGACATAGCAGTGTCCAAATATCCAGACGGCATGAATATAAGAGAAGCGGTACAATCAATTCCTGCAATAACAGAATACGCAAAATACCAAGCGAAACAAGAAGTTAATGAGTTTGCAAAGTCTATCTTTAATACACTTGATTCGATGGGATTAGGTAAGGTAAAAAAAAAGGAAGTAGTTGGAATATTTAAAAACAGAATCGAAACTTTTTTTGTACCGAATACAGATGGATCTGAATCAATATCGGAAATTAGCGAGAATCAAACTTCATTTTGGGATTGTATAGATGATTTTGTATCAGCAGGATTAAGATTGATCTTTACTAAGGATATTAGTGATGATCAACCCAGGAATGAGGTAGGAAATGAAGCTGAGAGTTCTGCTCAAGAGAAATCAGCAGAGGTAGAGAATGAAGTTGAGAGTTCTGCTCAAGAGAAATCAGCAGAGGTAGGAAAGGAAGTTAATAAAGAAGCTACAGAGAACGGAGGGAAACAATTGGAGACTTCTAATACTGTGAATAGGGAAGGGCACATTGTAGAGTCAGAGCCAGAGTCACTTCAGTCACAGGAGTCAGAGCCAGAATCACAAAACGAGTACGATATCTCAGCACTTTTTTGGACTTCATTGAATCCAGGGAATCTCTCAGACAGTTCAAACGAGCTTCAATCAGAAGAAGAAGCTTTAGAGCCAGAGTCACAAAACAGTCGGGTCAGCCGGTCAGTCTTTGAACAATTGGAAGCCTCATCTTCCAACCAAACCGAACCGAACTACGAGGGCGTGAAGCCTGATCTTCCAACCAACGCCGATACCGATACTGTCACGCCCCAACCACCGCCGAGACGGAAATCTTCCCAATACGTCACCGCTAAGAGGAAGAAATCAACTCGGTCATCCCAACGGCAAGGGCAAAGAGGGTAGAATCGGCGAGAGTGTAACAGATAACTGATACAGCCTTTTATAAAGATTTGTTACCAAAAAGAGTTTCTACGAATAAATAAGCATTTGAGCGATTTCGATACCTGGCACCACTGCTCTTCGGCAAATTGAAAATCAAAAGTCTAGCTAAAGGTGCAGTATTAAAAAAATTACATTGCTATCTTGGGGTCATAGCAGTTAGCCATCACAAACTTTTTGGCTACTTTGTAGAGGAACAATCGCCCTGTCCGGTTTCATCCACCATTTTCAACAAAGCTCATGCCCCTCTTCAATCACCCTGATGATTAGCAATTTCGCCTAACATATATTTTTCTACCCTCAATTATCAATTATTTTGATTTAACGTGTTTGATAGTAATGCTTTTAGCTACACTGTTGGCACTTGGGATAGACTATAAGCGCGGATCATGCCAAAACTAATATTTTCTAAGATAACAGTGGGTATGCTAGCAATTCTCACTCTTGCTAGTTGCAGCAACGCAACCACTGACCAATATGAAGCCACGGCGCGTACCAGTTATACCTGGCAAGTGAAATATGCCAATGACTTAACTGATGAACCATTTCCGCGTCTAGAAACCTTCGGCAGTAATTCCTTACTTAATCGTAATGGCTTAAAGCCATCTGGGAGAATTATTGGTCCCGATGAAAAGGGGTTATGGTGGCCCACTCTACCACCGCGGCCATCCGTAGATGAAATAGAACAACGCAAACAACGTTCCACTGAACAATTTAGCCAGCCGGAATTATTGAAATCTGTGGAATATAAAATTACATACTCTTCTGGAGAGCAACGCAGAACTCTGCCCACCAATTACCAAGTTTATCGGCAGGTGGTGAAAGCATATCCATCACGTACTCCTTTGGAATTGACTTTGGGAGTAAACGATGATTCTGTCGAGAAAGCAGAACCCGCTGGTAACTGAAGAGGTGATAAAACTAATTACCACAGTTCTGAACAGAAATATACGTAGGGTGTGTTGTCGCGTAGCGCAACGCACCATTCTATAAGGGTTTCGGTGCGTATAGCCCTTCGGGCATGGCTTCGCTAAAGACTAGCGTCATAACACACCCTACACCCTACCTA
>JASJCJ010000073.1 GCA_030066045.1 Calothrix sp. MO_167.B12 | reverse complement strand
CTTTTTACCAAAAAAAATGAGCACGACTCGCGCTACCCAGAGCGACTGTCGTCGTCGCGGGGTCGCTCGTCAATGCAAGGTTTTTAAATCTCAAACCCCTATTGACTTGCACTTATGACCCAATAAAATAGCCTCAAAGCATTGACACATCAATATTTTTCAGTTATTCAGCAAACCCTACCTAGTTTGCTTGCAGTTTGTTGATATTGCTTCCATGCATCCACAAGGATCGGCTCCGACCCCGGATATTGATTTTGAGCTGTTTTCAAACCCCAAAAACCCTCACCTCTTAGCCTGGGGCTACAGGATCAAAGCCTGCCTACGCAGGCTCAAAACCTTGATTTGACCTAGTCCGCGCAGGCGGTGAGTCCAGTGCTGCGGGAGGGTTTATCGACCCAGGCAACTGGCGCTCGCATAGCGTGCGCGGAACGCGTAACCCGAAGGGACTTTGTACGTGTAGCCGCACCCTTCTAGCGGCTACTTTGAAAACACGCCCTAGTCTTTAGCGTGCCTCTTACAGAGGAACTACGTTAACGCGCAGCGTGTACTTTGCACTTAGCCATGCCCGTAGACGCGCACCGGCTTGCCGCAGGCTAGGGCTATACGCACTGAAACCCTTATAGAATGGTGCGTTGCGCTACGCGACAACACAATGCCAGTCGCCTTATGTCGGGAAACCTGCCAACAGCGCTGGCTCCCCTACGTGTATTTCAAAAATCAATTAGGATTCCTATAGTGCTACACGCGAGTCACGCATTCAAAAGAACCTCAACCACCGTCTAATACTGGCTGGTAAATTAGAGGTAAGACGTAGAGGGATTTGTGGGTGAGAAAAAGATTGTACGTAGGCTGGTGTTAGAAAGGGTTGATAAGCTTTTGCTGATGGTGTCTGCTGCTGAACAAATGCCAAACTCACACCTTGGATAAGTTTGCGTAGAGATTGAGCTTCTTCTCCCCGCTTTTCCTTGATAATATCGTTAACTGTACTACCTTGATATTGGGGATCGCTAATACTCAAGTGGGTAGCACCAATGGCAGTTAATAAATATTTATTACCCCGTAATTGCTGAAAAGGTTTGATTTGATGGGAAACTGCGGGGGTAATCGTATCTTCTGTTGCCGTTAAAATTAATACAGGCTTTGTCACCTTAGTCATCCCCTGACGACCAAATATTTCACCCACCAGGGGGTTGAGAGCGATCGCATTTTTTACCCGCCCATCTTCTAATTGTAGTTTTCGTCCTTTTAACCCCTTGGCTGCACACTGCAACCAATCTCCTGGGGATTTAGTCAAGGAGAGGGGATTTTGACAGAATTTCCGCAAATGGTTTAAATCCAACTCCGCGCCAACTAAGGCTAAAGCTGTGTACCCACCCAAGGAATGACCAATTACAGTTACTTTGTTGGTATTTAGTTGGGAGTTGAGTATGCCCGGTTGAGTGTTGAGTTTGGCAAATTCGTCTAATAAAAAACTAACATCTTGGGGACGTGAGCTAAATTCTGAAGCTGCAATCAAATTTTGTAAATTCCCCTGGTTAGTAGCTCGATTCACAGCAATACCATTACTACCAGGATGTTCCAAGGCGGCGACGGTAATCCCATGAGAAGCGAGATGACGGGCTAGATAGGTGAGGAATGTCCGCCGGGAACCAAAACCATGGGAAAGAACTACTAAGGGAGTGTGAGTATTTTTAGTATCCGGACTCCAATAAATATCTACAGGGATAGTGCGGTTTCTGTTTCTATCGGTGAAGCTGAGGGTCTTGGTTTGGACTACTTTATCGCCAGTTTTCGCCGGGTTCAAAGAAGTTGGAATTCTATTAGTATTTTTGACCAGTAAATCTGTTTCCAGGGAATTTCCCAGAGCTATGCTTGACAAATAAGTGGGGTTGACTCGAACGGCAAAAGACACTGCTTGAGCGGCATCCACGGTCACATTTTCCCCCGGATATGCCCGTAAAAATTCCAGTATGCTCAACCCATTTACCTGTCGTAAAGTTAAATACAGACTGGTTTTTAAAGTTTCCGTGGAACTACCAGGAATAGCACGAGCCAGAGATTGAATTAACTGCCTACCTGCTGATGTTTTCATTAAACCATCAAAAAAGCGATCGGCAATTTTTGGGTTTACTTGTACCCGTTGAGTTAATAATCCCCGGATTTGTGGAGTTAAAAATGGTGACAAAACTTGCAGATTACTTGGTAGTTTACCCGTTTTGGCAAATTTTTCCAAATCCGCGATCGCAACCGACTGCTGAAATGGTCCCAAGCGAATGTTCACTGTCTCTGCTGCTAAAGTAGAGGGCATTGCTACACACCATGCCCAAGTCAGGCAACCTGCATACAGCCATCCTTTTAATCGGGATGCCTTGTACTGAATTTTGCCTGGTTGCAACCGCATAAATACTGCCATCAAGATTCACCCTCCCTTCATCTAATTTATAGACGCAAGAAGCGCTTACCCGTTCCAGTACCGGATGCATTATGGAACGTTGTTTTACCCTCGAGCGATATGTAGTGATGTAGGTTGGGTGGAGCGGAGCGTAACCCAACATAGATATATAGCACTACGCATATAGGGAGCGGACATCATGTTTTGCCCAAAGGGAAACACATATCTTGCACTTTCTCAATAAGGGTAAGGTGGGCATAGGTGGGTTACGACAAATTAAGGGTTTCAGACTCTAATTTTCTCAATAATCTTATGGTGCAAGATGTGAAGAAAGAGAAAAGGGGAAAACGTCCTAAGTCAAAAAGGTAGTGCTATATTGGCTAAAAAATATGGAAAATTAATATAAAGTAACCCTATCAAGTATTAAAATGTAGTCTATGAAGGGGATATTTTTGGGTTGAGTTTAAAAATATTTGTGTTAAACAATGTCTGTTTTAGTTGGCATTTGTTGGTTTCCACTTCGTTCCACCCAACCTACGAAGGATTGCGATCGCACTTTAGTCCAGTAGTACAGGTTGAAATAAAATACAAAACCTCACCACCTCCTGTTGGACATCCCTCTCCTTAATAAGGAGAGGGAAAGATTTTTACGCAGTAAAAAGCGAGGGTGAGGTGAAATTATAGATTCCTTTGAACGAGTTGTTCACTACCTCAATTTGCTCTAAAAATTAAATAGGAATCTAAGTATATTAATCGCTCCACTTACAGGATTTAATATTACACCTAGAGGATCGGCAACCTTGGCAATCCTAGAACGGCCAACAAGTATAACATCATCCTTACGAAGAATAGGATTGGTCTGCTCATTAATTCCTGCCGACAAATCTACTTTGATTTTACGTCTAGTTACAGAACCATTGGGATTGAGACGAACCAAAGTCACCCTTTTTCTCTTCGCCCTAGCATCATTAAATCCTCCAGCTGCCAGCAATGCATCATTTAAAGGACTATTAGGCTTAATTTGTATTCTGCCTGGGTTTTTCACTTCCCCTACCACACCAACTTGAATCTGGGCGGGAGATAGAGTCGTTGTAGCTAATTGAGTCGCTTCCGCAGAGTTAATTTCGGTGGCAGTCGGAACAACAATGGTATCTCCATCCTGGAGAATAACATCTTGGCTGATATCACCACTTTGCAAGAGTTGCCACAGATTAACCTGAATATTTTGTTCGCTACCAGTTTTAGTCGCTCTGCGGATAGTTACTTGGCGAATATTTGCTTGTGGTGTAATGCCGCCAGCCTGCTGAATTACCCTAGTTAATGTCGGTAAATTAGCGACGTTATTACCACCTCCTGGTTGAGCCCCTTCAGCTGTAGTAGTAGCATTAGCAGTATTCACCAGGTAAGCACCAGGACGATCTACTTCACCAATAACAGCCACCGTCCGTGGAGCACTGGAACTAGCAGCAAAGCTAACTGTAGCTAAATTTCGGGCTTCTGCCAAGTTGAGTTCCTTAGCTGTGGGGACAAAAATAGTGTCACCATCTCGTAAAGTAATATCCTGGGGTACCTCACCTGTGGTAATCCATTCCTTAAGATTAATAGTTACCTCTTGCTGTCGGCCTCCTTTGACAAGCCGCCTTACCCTGACTTGAGTAATATCCGCAGCCATAGTGACTCCTTGAGCCCTGGTAATTGCCCCCAGTACTGTTGGGTACTGTACACCCGGATTATCTCCACCACCACTTGCCAAACTGAGAGTATAAGCTCCCGGACGTGTTATCTCCCCAGAGATGAAGATATTCAGGGGACGAGGGGATAACAAATTAACTGAAATTAAGGGACGCTTGAGAAAGCGAGCATATCTTCTGGCAATTTCATCAGCCGCCTGTTCTGTTGTCAGTCCTTTCAAAGGAACGCTGCCAATTAAAGGCATATTAATGGCTCCACCGGGTGGAATTTGGTACTCACCTGTATATTCGGGAACCTCGAACACATTCACACGTATGCGATCGCCACCACCCAAAGTATAAGTTGTATCCAGTGCTTGCGGCTGCGTACCTTCTGTCAATCTGTTCAGTTGGGCATTAAGGGGTACGGCTTTGATTTGAGCCAAACTGGCAGAGGGATAAACTAATATAGAAATTAACACAACTACCCTTGCAGCTGGCTGGGTGAGAAATTTCAATAAACTTGTATTAAGCATATTTACCCGAAACTAACAAACATAAAGTGGTGCCCGAACATTCTCATCTTGACTATACTTAAGTATTCAAGTTCCCTAACCTTATTATCAGCAATTACCTGTATTTTCCGCCTAAAAAACATAGATGTAATTTGAATTTTTGGTGAAGGAAATTTAAAGTTTAGATAACTCTGATGCAAAAGTTAGAGTAACTTAACAATGGAAAGATAACTATTTTTACTTTCCTGAGTTGGTCAAGCATACAATATAATCAATCTAATCTTGAATATGCATTATCAACAAATACATAATAGTAAATGTAGATTTACCGTTGGCAGTCATTTGACCAACGATCGCGAAATAAATTCGATGCAAATATATTTATAACATCGATACTGCTGGTTAGTATCATCATAGTATTTTTTAATCTCAATGATTTACGTAAATATAGTTAAACATTGTTTTTTAGATTACACAATCGTTAATTTTTCTATGGCTGATACGACCTAAATTTTATATTTTGTTAATTGACCATATCTGATGAGACAGATGTGTTAGAGCGTCTCTTCTTGACTTTTAGATTGACCACATCATCCAGGAGAGCAGGGGGCAGGGAGAGATGCCATTTCTCCTCTGCTTCCTGCTCCCAAGCATAGCTGGCACCCCTGCCTCTTTTTTGACCGTTCACCGTAACTGATCATTGATAACTGAAATGAATCCAGGGGTTTGTATCCAGTTTATTTTTTGGTCAGCAATTTGATCTCCTTGTTTATGTAATATTATCATATGATTGTCTACTTTAATACAAGTAGCATGGGAGAATTGGTAAGTATAGCACTACGCAATTAGGCTAACGGTGAGCGAAGTCGAACCGTTAGGACATTGTTAAGTGCAGCAAACCTATGAACAGTAAACTTATTCCTTATTACTTATTACTTACAGCAGTTTTCATCTATTTGAACCACATCTTCATGTAGGGGTTTAGCAATGCTAAACCCCTACGGTGTGGTCTATTTACCTGAAAATCGCTGTATTACTTGCGCGTAGCGCTATATTGCCTCCGGAAACCCTATGGGAACAAAATTGTGGCTACTTTTGCAAATTTTGGATAAAAAATTCTTCTAGGGAAGGGCGAAATAATTTCATATTTATAATTTGTCCACCCATTAACCGCAGACTAGCCAGAAAATCATAGTAATCTCCTCGTACTTCTCCTTGCCAAGAACCATCCGACCTCGATTCTATATTTGGTAGCCATTTTTGCAAAATTTCCCAATCACCACCAGTACCAATTACATGATAAGTATCAGCTGTGCCTAACAGTTGGTTGAGGGAACCGCAACAAATCAATTCACCTTGGGCTAAAATGGCAACGCGATCGCAAATTTTTTCTACATCGCTGAGAATATGACTGTTGAAAAAAATAGTCTTTCCTTGTTCCTTGAGGGTCAAAATAATTGATCGCATTTGGTAGCGTCCCACGGGGTCAAGTCCAGACATGGGTTCGTCCAAAAATACTAAATCGGGATCGTTGATTAAAGCCTGCGCCATACCTACCCGTTGTAACATCCCCTTAGAGTAACGGCGCATTTGCTTTTTGCGAGCATCTATTTTTGATAAACCCACTAAATCTAATAATTGGGGAATGCGTTGGCGTTGTAAACTGGGGGGAATCTGAAATATACCCGCCGCTAGCTGTAAAAATTCCCAACCAGTGAGATAGTCATATAAATAAGGGTTTTCTGGTAAATAGCCGATGCGTTGTTTTACACTGCGATCGCCAATTGGTTTACCCAACAATAATCCTTTACCAGCAGTCGGACGGATGATTCCTAGCAATAATTTGAACAATGTGGTTTTGCCAGCACCGTTGGGTCCCAGCAGTCCAAAGGTTTCCCCTTGGTAAACTTGTAAGGAACAGCTTTTCAAAGATACGACTTTTTGATTGAGCCAAAAGCCGGTACGATATACTTTTCGCAATTCGGTAGTCAGCACCACTGGTGGTTCTTGACTATTCAAGGTAGTATCGGGCGCGTCTGCAACAGACTTCATTTTTGTTTAATTTAATGTTGGCAACAATACCTAAAAATATGTCAAAAATATTACTCACTTATTTGTTCCTAAGAACAGTATCAGTGTGTAAATTATGTCCAAAAGGATAACTGATTACCAAGTCTTTTGTCACCTTCCTGACAAGAGTTAGGAGGGAAGGAGGGAAGGAGGGAAGGAGGGAAGGAGTGAAGGAGTGAAGGAGGGAAAGATAAAAAATCTTACAGCAGTTTTCATCTATTTGAACCACATCTTCATGTAGGGGTTTAGCAATGCTAAACCCCTACGGTGTGGTCTATTTACCTGAAAATCGCTGTAACTCCCAACTATTAACCATCAACCCTCAACCATCAACTAACAACTAACAACTAACAACCATCACTCCTTACAAGACTCCTTTAGAACTGGGAATGGTGGCAGCACGTCTGGGGTCAATTGCCACTGCCATCCGGGTAGCGCGAGCAAAGGCTTTAAATGTTGCTTCAATAATATGATGGGAATTAATTCCGTCTAATTGGCGAATGTGTAATGTCATCTGACTGTGGTTTACTAGTGCCACAAAAAATTCCCGTACCAGTTGAGTATCATAATTACCTACTCTCTGAGTAGGAATATCTAAGCCATAACTGAGATGGGGTCGTCCAGAAAAGTCTAAGGCTACTTGTACTAATGCTTCATCTAAAGGAGCCAAAAAATTACCAAAGCGGGCAATGCCCTTCTTATCTCCCAATGCTTTTGCCATAGCTTGTCCCAAGGTGATACCCACATCTTCGTTGGTATGGTGGTCATCAATTTCCCAGTCTCCTTGGGCACGGATGTCCAAATCAATTAAGCCATGGGAAGCAATTTGATGTAGCATATGATCCAAAAATGGGATACCCGTAGCGGCATGACAAACTCCTGTACCGTCGAAATTAACAGTTACTTGCACATCTGTTTCCCCAGTTTTACGGCTCACAGAAGCCACACGAGAGAGAAAATTGGTTTCCTTGTCTTGGGTGGTGATAATTTGGTCTAGAGCAGAGTCTTTGCCAGAGGTATCGCTAATTTTCATATTATTGTGGTTGGTAGTCAAGGGGAATTTAGAATTTAGAATGAAGAATTTAGAATTATTATCCCATCGATGAATTGAGGGACTTGAAACGACAGATGTTAGTTGCAACCAAGAACTTACAACTAATACCAACAGGACTTACGCAATTGTCACAATCGGTGGTTGGTGCATGAGGTTATAAGTCTTATTGATACGTTCAAATATTTTCCCACTGTCACGCACCCTACAGAAAAAATATGCCAGTTGCGTAAGTCCTAACCAAATCAAAAAATGTTTGCAACATAGTCCAATCGTAGGGGCGGGGTAACCCCGCCCCTACCAATCAATCATGTGTCCCATTGTTTTTTCAAATTGGTATAACTTTAAACTTTTGACTTTTGACTTCTTTCGTGGGGTGGCTTACATTCCCATAATTTCATATCCTGCATCTACATACAGAACTTGCCCTGTAATACCGCTAGCTAAATCACTACACAAAAATGCCGCAGTATTACCCACTTCTAATTGGGTAACAGTACGCCGCAAGGGAGCTACTTCTTCTACATGATGAATCATATCCAGAATACCACCCACCGCACTGGAAGCTAATGTACGAATTGGACCTGCGGAAATGGCATTGACGCGAATATTTTCTGGACCGAGTTCTGCTGCTAAGTAGCGCACGCTCGCTTCTAGTCCTGCTTTAGCAACCCCCATGACGTTATAGTTAGGTATTGCCCTCACACTGCCTAAATAACTGAGGGTAAGGATACTACCTCCCGAACTCATCAATGGTTTAGCTGCACCAGCTAACTGTGCTAAAGAGTAAGTACTGACCTCTAAAGCAGTTTGGAACCCAGGACGAGAAGTTTGGCTAAAACCTCCGCTCAAATCATCTTTCTGGGCAAAGGCTAGACAATGAATGAGGATGTCTATTTTGCCCCACTTATCCCCAATGGTGCCGAAGGTTGATTGCACCTGCTCATCATCCTGGACGTTGCAAGGTAAAAATAAACTGGGATTGAGTGGCTCCACCAGGCTAGCAACTTTTTTCTCCATTTTCCCCTTGTCATCCGGTAGGTAGGTAATTCCCAGGTTAGCTCCAGCTTTGTGCAACTGTTGGGCAATACCCCAGGCAATAGAGCGGTTATTAGCGATACCTGTTACTAGGGCATTTTTTCCAGTCAAATCTAGCATATACATTTCTCAGATGAACGCTCAATATAGGAGCATACTAGAAGATGAGGGAAGGAGGGAAGGAGTCAGGGAGGGAAGGAGTGAAGGAGGGAAGGAGTCAGGGAGTGAGGGAGGATTAAATTTATCTTTTTCGGTAATCCCAACTGTCAACTGTCAACCGTCAACTGTCAACTGTCAACTGTCAACCGTCAACTGCCAACTCTTCACCGTCAAATCTTCACTATACTTCCTTAATATCTGCTCAAGACATCTTAGATTATTCTTAATAAAAGCTAGAAATTACAGCTAGTGTAAGAACCTAGTAAAAAGTAGTGTATGGAATTATGAAAAAGAATATGTCATCATGAACCAATAGCTAACAAAAAGTGAGGTTAAGTATAGAAAAGTATAAAAACTTTGACAATGTGTTTTTGAATTGTCGGGTATGTTCTGAGGAAATCAGTTTTAGTTGTTCCGGCATTGGGTAGGGGAAGGGAGATGATCGTGACACAAGATAAAGCCCTAGCAAATGTTTTTCGCCAGATGGCAACTGGCGCATTTCCTCCAGTTGTGGAGACGTTTGAACGTAATAAGACGATCTTTTTTCCCGGCGATCCTGCTGAACGGGTTTATTTCCTTTTGAAAGGTGCAGTGAAACTATCCAGGGTGTATGAAGCAGGAGAAGAAATAACTGTAGCGCTATTACGTGAAAATAGCGTGTTTGGGGTTTTGTCCCTACTAACGGGAAATAAGTCGGATAGGTTCTACCATGCAGTTGCTTTTACACCTGTTGAATTGCTCTCAGCTCCTATTGAGCAGGTGGAACAGGCACTGAAGGAAAATCCTGAATTGTCTATGTTAATGCTGCGGGGTCTTTCTTCGCGGATTCTCCAGACGGAGATGATGATTGAAACTCTGGCTCACCGAGATATGGGTTCGAGATTGGTGAGCTTTTTGTTGATTCTCTGTCGCGATTTTGGAGTTCCTTGTGCTGATGGAATCACAATTGATCTTAAGTTATCTCATCAAGCGATCGCAGAGGCAATTGGCTCTACACGAGTAACTGTCACTAGGTTGCTAGGTGATTTACGTGAGAAAAAGATGATTTCCATACATAAGAAGAAGATTACCGTACACAAACCTGTGACCCTAAGTAGACAATTTACTTAGTAATAACTAGTACATGTCAGCGGAAATACAGCAACGGTTTATAAAACGTCAAAACGCGAGAGTACACAATACTTTTGACTTTTGAATGCGTGACTTTTGATTTCCGCGCAGCGGTACTAGGGGATTGGAGTCCATAAGTTTTTTGTTGTCTAATGAGTGATTCAAAACTGATAAACAACTCATGCAATTTGAACTTATGATAAACTATATCTGGCTCCATTCCCCACACACAATTTTTAGAAGTAGGCTGTATCTGGAGGGATTTTGTTAGTTATATAAAATGGACGCCGGGTACATCCTGATTGTGGCAATTTTAATTTTGGGAGGTGCAATCGCCACCGCAGGCGATCGCATTGGCACACGGGTTGGTAAAGCTCGTCTGTCACTGTTTAAGATGCGTCCCAAAAAGACGGCGGTATTGGTAACGATTCTGACTGGTAGTTTGGTTTCCGCATCTACTTTAGGGATTTTATTCGCTGCTGATGAAGGTTTGCGTAAAGGTGTTTTTGAACTAGATGATATTCAAAAGGATCTGAGAAAAAAACGGGAACAATTACAAACTACTACTCAAGAATTAGAAGCTACCAATCAAAAATTAAAGACTACCTCTGAAAATCTCAATACCGCAAGAATAGAGAAGAAACAGGTAGCAGCTCAGTTAGAAAAAACGAAACGAGAAAAGAAGCAAGATTTAGAAAAAATTAATGCTTTTTTAAAGTCAGCATTGAAAAAACAGGCACAAACTCAAGCTCAACTAAAAAAAGCCATTGCTGAAATTCAAAGTGTTTATGATGAAAGAAGGGCACTGCTACGAGAAATTGAATTACGGAAGGCTGAAAGGCAAAAACTGTATGATGAAGCTCAAGCAGCCATTGCTCAACGGGAAACTGAATTAGATAAACGGCGGGAAATTATAGAACAACGCGATCGCAAAATTGCCCAGCTTGATGGTATGATTCAAGAGCGTAATCTAGAAATTACCCAACGTGAGCAAGCGATCGCTCAAAAGGAATCTAACCTGAAACAATTAGAGAAACAAAGAAGTTTATTACAACAGGAAGTAGCCAGGTTAGAGAAATATTACCAATCATACCGGGATTTACGTTTGGGTAAACTGGCTCTGATTCGCGGTCAAGTCCTCGCCGGCGCTATAGTTAGTGCTACAGGAAAGTTTGCTGCTCGTCAGAGGGTGATTCAACTGTTGCAACAAGCTAATCGCAATGCCAATATTCGAGTAGCCGAACCTGGTGAAGCTCCAGGAAATAAACAGATACTACAAATTACCAAAGGTCAGATTGAGCAATTAAGCCAAAAAATCCAAGATGGGCAAATATATGTGGTGAGAGTTTTCTCTGCTGGTAATTATGTCAGGGGAGAAAACCAAATTGAATTTTTTGCCGATGCAGCATTAAACCAATTGGTGTTCTCAGAAGGGGAAGTATTAGCTACAACCACCGCCGATCCTCAAAAGATGACATCCTATCAACTGCGACAACGGTTGGAATTACTGATTTCCGCTTCCCAATTTCGTGCTCGCAATGCCGGCATTTTAGAAAATATTGAACTAGAAAGTACCTTCTTGCAATTTGTGGCTCAAGTAGGGAGGCTAGAGCAAGCTATAGAAATTAGAGCAGTTGCGGCTGAGAATACTTATACAGCAGGACCTTTGAAGGTAAAGTTAATTGCTCTACAAAATGGGCAAGTGATTTTTAGTACTTAAAAAATTACAATAGTTAACAAGTAATAGTTGGATAGGTAATAGATAATGGGGAACGAACAAGAAATGACAAATGACCATCCTGAATTTTCCCCAACACAGCCAACGATTTTAGGTTTTGATCCAGGGCGGGACAAATGTGGTGTCGCTGTCATGGGATTGGATCGACAACTCTATTACCATCAAGTTATACTTGCTGAAAGTGCGATCGCTACTATAGACGATCTCAGACAAAAGTTTCCCATTTCTTTAATGGTGATGGGGGATCAAACTACCTCTAAAACTTGGCAAAAGCAGTTAAAAGAAAAATTGCTGGAACCCTTAAATATTATTATGGTGGATGAGCGTTATACTACCTTAGAAGCGCGCGATCGTTACTGGCAAATGTACCCGCCTCAAGGGCTGTTGAAATTATTGCCAAAGGGTATGCGGAATCCACCTAGACCTATAGATGATATTGTGGCGATTCTGTTAATTGAAAGATATTTAAATCGCCTCACGGAATAGTAAGGTGGGCAAAATTTAGAATTGAGAATTTAGAAAAAATAATAGATTAATAGATGGGTAGGGAACACCAGCAAGATAATTTTATACACCAGAATCTGGTTGATGCCGTGCCCTTACGAGAGAATGTATGTGTCGCAAACATGATTTGAATTGGTATAAACCTGGAAACGAGGATTAGCTATCCCAACGGAACATCCCACAAAGGGCACGGCGTGGGTTGTGATTATTCTATAAACCGAGAGATTTTAGATGCCGTGCCCCTACAGGATAATTTGTTTTTTGGCATTTTTGAGATTGTTGCAATGTCACCTTGACAGCAACCCCAATTAAGGCTTATTTACCTTCGTTTTTTGCCAATCTTCCAACGCAGAAATCACAAAACTAGCAGTTAAGAAAAATAGTAGGTTGGGTTGAGGGACGAAACCCAACAGCCATAAGTCCCGTTATTGTTGGGTTTCACTCCGTTCAACCCAACCTACACCTACATCTCATAATTACGAATTAGGAATTATTTTGTCAATAACTGGGGTATGAGCGCGCCGGGAACGCCAGCTCTTTTTATCAGATTACAGCCTAATTTATGGGCAAACTCCACAGATTTACCCGCTCCCAAAGCATCATAAAAACCAATGGCAAATTCTATCGCGGCTCTATCAGGAATTTCTTGATTCATGCCAATCACATAGTTGATATGTTGGGCTATAGCTGTGGCTTGTATTTCCGAATAACAAGCATTCAATACTACACATTCTACTTGGTCAGAAAACAATTCAAACAGTTCCCCTAGTGCTTCTGCATCAATTAATTTGATTTGAGCAGTTTCATCTTCAAATGCTAAACCATCTTCTCCATAACCGTGTCCGGAAAAGTGAATAATCTGCGGTTCGTGGTCTAAAATCGCTCGGTGGATGTCTCTGTAACGTACTGCTTCCGATGTTTCTATGATAAACTGTTCCCTTTGTTTGGCACGTTTTAAACCTTCTTTAATCTCCCGCATTTCTTCATCCAAACGGAGCTTGGTAGTATTTACGGGATTAGCTGAGAGCAACAAAATAACCTGCCGTTTGTCACCTTTTAATACCGTCGTCACCACATTCTCTAATTTACGAATTTGGGTAGAATTCTCAGCAATTAAGGCTTTGATTTCTCGCTCTGGCAGACCTTTCATTTGATTATAAGTATCAAAATATGACGCGCTTAGTTGTGATTTATCAGCCTCCGGTGTAGCTTTTGCCCGCAGTAAAAATTTATCCCCTCCCCGTTTTTCCATAGCGACAATTTCTAATTCCGCATCGGGGTTATTTTCTACTAGCTGCTTGAAAGAAATAGCTATTGCTCTGGGGTCAACTCCTTGATTATGGTATAGGTCAAGGGTATCCACAATCGGTTTAATAAAATCACCAAATTCCCCATCTGCAAACACTTCTTCCCTGTTATCTGGCTTGCGCTGGGGATCGGGATTGTTTTTAGTGGGAACTCGCATATACACATACTCGCACCTCACTCCAGTAAAGTTGGTGTGGCTGGTAATTCCCCAATCTTCGATATAGGAACCCGTGAGAGTTGCACCAGTAAAGTCAGTTGCATCCAGTTGGGTTTGTTTGAGTTTCGCTCTGGATAAATCAGCGTCTTGTAAATTAGCTTCACTTAAATCTGCGGCGATAAAACTTGCGTCTGCTAAGTTCGCTCCCTGTAAATTGATTCCCCGTAGAGGTAAAGTATCAAAGTTCTTGTCTTGTCCCTGTCCTGTGGGCAATAATTGTCGTACTTGGGTGTTTTTTAGATAAGTATTTCCTGGACGAATGAGGTCAATTTTTTTCGTATCTCGCCAACAGGTACGGATAAGAGTAGCTTTTCTAAAATCAGTATTTTTCAGGGTAGCTCCGGTAAAATCGGCATCAGTTAAATTAGCACCGCGAAAGCTTGTAGCACCCGTAGCTGCAAAAGCCACAGCAAGATTGCGAATTAAGGCTTGTTTTTCGTCTCCCTTGATAGCTTGCCAACCAATGTAAGCAGTAAATAAAGTGAAGGCTCCGGCTACAGCTACGGCTAAGACATCGATTTTGAGTTTGATGGCTAGGGCTACGGCTAAGGCTAAGACTCCGGTTACGGCTAGGGCTACGGCTATGGCTCTGGTTACGGCTACGGCTATGGCTACAGCTCCAGCTATGGCTATGGCTACAGCTCCAGCTACGGCTATGGCTATGGCTAAGACTACGGCTACGGCTGCTGCTTCACCTAGGACTGCTACTGCGCCTACAGCAACGGTAGCAGCAGCAGTTTCAGCTACGGCTACGGCTCCCAAAGCTATTGCGATCCCTTGGCGAATGGTAACTAAACAGAAGAGAATCAGCACTATTAAGCTAACCCAGCCTGTAATTTGATTATCTGAAGATAGACTTGAGTCATCAAATGTTACATCTACTAAAGCACCAAGGAACAATGAGCAAAATACTGACATCCCTAACAACAATAAGGAAATAGCAACCAGGAAAATCGCCCACCGTCTTTGCAATCCCGCTTTCGCCCCCCTAAAGTTTGCCCCGGTTAAATTGGCATTGCTAAAATCTGCACTGCGGATATCTGCTTCCCTAAAATCTGCCCCTGCTAGGTTTTTCCCCTTAAAACACTGTCCCCGGAGATTTTCCCGGCGAAAATCCCTTTCTCCTTCTGCATACCTTCTGAGTACCTCCTTAGCCTTCATGCAGTCAGCGTCTCCTTGGGGTGTGGTGTAGAGATGGGGGGTTCCAACACGGAGGGTACCAAGAAACTAGTGAATTACAAGCAATATCCTCAAACAGTAAATGGGAGCATCCCAAATATTAAAGATTGTAGTGCGGGCATCTTGCCCGCATCAGCTATCAGGAACAAGATGCCCGCATCAGCCACCAAGGGAGCAAGATGCCCGCATCAGCTATCAAGGGAGCAAGATGCTCCCACTACGTAATGTTTTTCAAAAATTGGGATGCTCTGGCAGCAAATTAACCTAACAACTGAATATTGGAAAAGATAAATTCCTGTACAACAGTTTTACCTTCAGTTTCAGTACTAATATGGCGACGATTGAGGATAGAATACTTACCTACCTTCTCATATTCGTCTTCAAACTGGCTTTTTCCACCTCTTTGTTCCCCAGTTTTAGGGTCATGGTATACAGAGTCATAACGATGGGAAAGATAACCTTCCCCAGTATCATGGCTACTGAAGGTATTAATGGTAACTACAACACCATGAATCTGGCGATGAACTAAACACACTTCATTATTACGGAGCTTGTATTTATCTCCTGCTGATTTACCACCCACAAAAATCTCCACAGCACCAGTTTCATCTGTATCGCCATAACTAAAAGTATTTGCACTGTGGGTATCTTCAAAGTTACGGCGGATGCGGTGAATTGCAATTTCCCATAACTGATTGTGAATTGCTTTGTGTGCTTCCTCGTTGTCTACATCAAAGACTTCTGCCTTTAAATCGGGGTTAACGCGAACCTTACCTGTAAATACCTGTTCTCCATCTTTAAAAGTAATTTCTGCGGTATAACCGGGAAAACTCTTATCCCAAGTGTAGCGATTTTCATAAGCAGCACGGAAAAGGTCTTGAGCTGTTACTTGTGTTGTTGTCATCAACTTCTCCTATGTTCGGTTATTTTCGCCGTTTATCTTTTCTGGTATTAGCATAAAATTGACTTCTCCTCGTGCTAAAAGCAACGAGGATTCTAAGAGGTTACGGAGCGACGAGGTTTTAACCCGTCGCTCCGTTTCTTCTTAGCTGTCACCCAGAGCTTAATCTAGGTGGGGCGAGTCAAAACGCCCCTAGACAGTCGGTTAAGGCTTAACCCTAACGTTCTGCTTACTTTGCAGATGAAGTTTGCAGAACCATTTGCGTCTGCATTGATATACCAGTTATTTGCAGTTCGATATAAACCACGTTTCGTTTTTTTCCCGGATGGCTGACAATATGCAGGGTTTTTCACCATATTTTGGCAGATAGTCGCCATCTAAGAACGATGTTTTACTGGTATAACTCTCTTCTGTTTCAATAAATTTTATTCCATATTGTTCGCAAGCTCTAGCAATTCTATCTTTAAGTCTAGCTGTAGGAATTGGAACAAACTCAAAGTTATGGTAGATGCCGTGCCCCTACAATGGATGGATATTTATGTTTGGTAACGGGTGATGCGAATAGGAAGAAGGTTCTTGGAAAATATTAAACTGAAGACATATATCTCCCAATTACCCTCATGGAACTCTATAAAATTGAAGAAAATTTACATAATCCAGATTTTCAGTATCGACTCAAGGCTGTTTCTGCTCTCAAAGATTATGAATCAGATGTAGCTGTACCATTATTAACTAGTAAACTACGCGATCGCGAATTTTTGGTACGCTCTTTTGTGGCGATGGGTTTAGGTAAGCAACAAACCGCTGAATCTTTTGCTGCTTTGATGCAAATGATGAAATTTGATGATAATCCCAATGTCAGGGCTGAAGCTTCTAATTCTCTCTCATTATTTGGCAGAGTTGCAGCTTCCCATCTCGTCTTAACCTTTTATAAGGATGAGCATTGGCTAGTTCGTCGCAGTATTCTGGGAGCATTAGCAGATTTACAATGTTATGAAGAACTGTTTGATGTGTGTCTAGAAGCTCTCAAAGGAGAAGATGTAACGGTAAAAGAGGCAGCAGTTGATACTTTTGGGATGTTAAGTGGTACCACTCAGCACGTACTAGCATTATCTCAACTTCTCTTACTTACCGAACATGAATCCGAGCGGATACGAATCCATGTTGCTTCTGCGCTGAAACAATTTGATGAACCACCAGCAAAGGAGGCTTTAAAGCAACTCCGACAAGATACAAATCATCACGTTGTGGCAGCTGCACTGGAGGAGCTTTTGGAGGAGCTTTTGGAGGAGGGAAGGAGTGAAGGAGGGAAGGAGTGAAGGAGTAGGGGCGGGGTTTCCCCGCCCGGAGGGTTTCTCCGCCCGGAGGGTTTCCCCGCCCGGAGGGAAGCAGGGAAGAAGTGAGGGAATATAATTCATAATTCACAATTCATAATTATTTGAAAATGTCTAAAGAGTTTGTCATTGGTAGTAAAGTCCGCGTAGTAGCTTTACCGAGCTACATTAAAACTGCTGAACCCATGCCCATGCTTCGTCCTCCTGATTTAATTCATGTGGGGGAGGAAGGTATTGTATTAGACCGTCGCCCTGGTGGATATTGGGGTATTCGCTTTGCTAATGGGTCTTTTCTCTTGGATAGTGAGTATATTGAATCTGTAGAAGACATACCAGCACCACAAACAACAGACAACGGCGAACAAAACTCCATTTCCCAGGAGTAAAGTTATAGCTATAGCCAGTCAAGTTAGGACGTTGTTGATGTTGACAGTTGACAGTTGACAGTTGACAGGTGGGAGTCATTGAGTCAAGCAATACTGTCCTAATCAAAATGGCTACAGCTATATTACTCCCTCCTCCGGACAGGGAAACATACTCCAGGCGAGGAAACCACACTCTGGGCGAGGAACCATACTCCGGGCGGGGAAACATACTCCGGGCGAGAAAACATACTCCGGTCGGGTAAACCACGCTCCGGGCGAGGAAACCACACTCTGGGCGGGAAAACATATTCCGGTCGGGTAAACCACGCTCTGGGCGGGGAAACCCCGCCCCTACTCCTTCCCTCCTTCCCTCCTTCACTCCTTCACTCCCTCACTCCTTCCCTCCTCCTACGGTGCTTGCCAAATCCGTTGATGGTATTGTTCTATATCTGCATAGGGGTCTACAGGAGGATGGGAATGGTCATGTCCGTGATCATGGTCATGTCCATGATGGTGATGGTGATGGTGGTTATCTCCCGGTGCAGCCAGACGGAATTTACACATTTCGCAGTTCATTTGTACTTGTCCTAGCTGGGTTTCAATTTCCCGCGATCGCAATACAGAAAATAGCTGGGGATGTAAACCCATTTCTGGTAAGCAGGTAATGGAAATATCCGGGTGTGCTTCCTGTTGTTGAGCTGTGATATTAAAGATTTTTTTCACTAATGCACCAGTGAACAGAAAATATGGTAATACAATAATCCGTTTGGGTTGATAAAGTCTGGCACGGCGGAAACCTTCTTCTAGTCTGGGATGGGTAATACCAATAAAGCAGGTTTCTACTGTGGAGTAGCCGCTACCCTCCCAAATTATCCGAGCCAATTTATAAACATCGCTGTTGGCATCAGGATCGCTGGAACCACGACCAACAAATAATAGTACCGTATCTGCGCGAGAAATTCCTTGGGGATTGTATTCTGGTTTATCTAGTTCGGCTAATCGCTGTTGCCATAGTTCAATAATGCCGGGGGTGATACCAAAATGCCGCCCATAGTGAAACTTGAGTTGGGGATATCTAGCTCTGGCACGGTCTAATTCGTTGGTAACATCAAACTTATTGTGGCGGGCTGCAAATAGGAGGATGGGTAAGACGGAAAGTTCGGTGTAGCCGTTGTTGATACACTCATCCACTCCTTCTTGAATTGTGGGTCCAGTTAGTTCCAAAAAACAAGGTAAGACGGGACGGGATTGATCTAAACTTTGATAAGCGATCGCAAAATCCAATAGAGCTTGTCTTCCTTCTGTGTCCCTGGTACCATGTCCAATCATCAACAAGGGACGTTTAATTGGCAAGGGGGGTAGTTCTGGAAGTTGGCTACTAGTAGATTCCAAATGGGTAATAATTCCGCTCTCAATAATAGACATTCTCAATCAAGGCTCTTTTCCCGTGCAACGCAGGAAATAGAGGATATAGTGAACAGATAGGTGTTCTGGCTCAGAAATGACTCAAAGTGAGAGTTATAATTCATCACTTATAATTCTTTCACAGCTGCGGCACAGCCCCGGAATTGCACCGGTGTTTCCCCATTCTGTTCGGTTCACAGTTGCTTAGTTATCTTAGCTGATCTGATTCGTTTTCTGAATATTCCCTTGACAATAGTTATGAGTTGACAACTGGGGGAAGAGGTATTTTCATCCTTGTTTGGGAAAAAAATTATCTATTTTCAAGCTAGGTTCTGTTTTCAAACCCAAAATTAGCATAAATTGTAGGTTGGGTTGACTCACATCTTGCACCACATGATCCCATGCGAAAATCATCGCCTGTAACACTTATTATTTGGTAACCCACCTATTGCCCACCTTACCCTTATTGAGAAGGTGCAAGATATGTGTTGAGGAACGAAACCCAACATTCTTCGTTCATTTGTTGGGTTTCACTTCGTTCTACCCAACCTACACCATAGTTTGAAAACACGCCCTAGTCCCCCATGAACTTTGGTACACAGCCAAGGTTCAAGGACGCGGAGACGCGGGGAGTGGGGGACACGGAGACAGTGTTCAGAAGGAGATTGTGACTCCTCCTGAACACGAGCGACTGAATCAGAAGATTCAGTCGGGGTCTCAAACCCTTGGAAAGTCCGTTCCAGACGCGAGCCCGGAGACACTGACAACGCTGGTGCGTCTGGTGCGTCTGGTGCGTCTGGTGTGTCTGGTGCGTCTTCTTCGATGAAAGATTCATTCGTTCAGAAGGGTGATATCAGTGACATCAATCATCTAATCATTGAGTATTTGTCCTGAAAAAATTTTTTCAATAGGTACTTCAACATCACAAAAATCTCGTATAGCATCGCTAAAAGTCCATTATTTAGCAGCTTTAACAATGGGCTGAAGTACTTTTATAATAGGTTTATTACCAGGTTTCAGACTGGCTAAGAATAGAGAGAAAAGGGAGGTATCTACTCTCTATCCCGGGTATTACAATCAGAACCCTCTTCTACCAGTAAGTTCCCCATCTCCAGCCACCAGCCACATCTTCTAGCTGTTCCAACTTGAGTTGAGTTAGCTGTGACTGTGGAAGTTTCTTTATTTCGTCTTTTTTAGATGTGTTAGTTTTTGTCTGTTGTTTGTTTATCATTTCTTTGTACCTATACCTAGCTGCATGTCAATGTGAATAGTTAATATTGAATCATATTTTGCTACATTCTCAGAGGTTGTTTGAAAAGTCTTATTGTTTACTCAAGATATCTTAGAACTGGAGTTTAGTCTAGTAAGGGGTGCGAAACTATTAAATTTTTCAGATATCAAACTTCATTAATAGCTGATACTTGTATGTGTCAGCTATATTTTCATCAACAAATAAAAATCAAACATTGTGAACATTTTTTAAACATGATATTTGATGAAACTATAATAGGTATGAAGGTAAAAATCATCAAAATAACTAAGTTATTTATTGAGATTTTGATTGATTGAAATTTTGGTAGTCACTCGACTAATAATAGTTAAATTATGAGCGATAATTCCCAAACCAACCCAACGAGAGAATCCTGATTCTCCCTTGTACAAGCGATGGCGTTTCCCAAGTGCGGAGATTGATTGCCTAAAATTACGATCGCTTGCGCCCTCCGTGGAGCGTTCGCCTTAAAATTGCCGAAGATGATAGCTTGCGCTGTTTCTTGGATGCCCGCAGGGCTTTTGTCAGTTCGCACCCTTGATTATTCTGGAGATAAATTAGTTCAGAAGTACCATATCGACCAGATCGAGTTTTGACCACACCCGCTGATATTTTGATGTACATCAACCTCCGTAAAGGTTTGGAGTTTCGCACCCCTTACTAGTCTAAACTCCAGTTTATAACTGCTGAAATCCTTTTTACATATACATTTTCTCAGTTTTTGACCCTTTTTTTCTTGTTCTTTGTGAGAAATCCGGGTAAGCTCATCCCTCTACTGGGGGAGTTTGCGATCGCAACATTCATGCAACAAAGCCCAATCTCTTTATAAATATCTGTCTGTCAGGATTTCCAAAGCGCGGTCTGAACATCCCATTAACCACAAGTCGGACATCCCCGTTTTGTCTCCCAATAAAATTCGTCGCCGACACCGGAAGGTTTCTTCCTCTAAATAAGCACCCAATAAAATTCGTTGTAGATTAGGATTCCAAATCCCCGTTCTTCCGTGAAGAACTCGCCAGTTGTCAACCACCAATACCTGTCCTGGAGCTAACAAAAACTCGAAACTATATTTCGGGTCTTGCAATAATTGAGTAAATCGACGATAGGCTGCTAATAGGTCGTGAATTTTATCGTCGGAAACTTCTAGCGGTATCCGTGTATTGTGGTTATACCGAATCTGATACGGATCTCCGTTTTCATCCAATTCAATTACATGGTTGCGCCGATAAGCATCCCATTCGTATTTACGGGCACTAGATTCATGTTTGCCCAGTTTCTCTTCAACGGAAAGCCGCTTGCGACCTGCGGGGATATATTCAGTAGTTAGCAACTCGTAAAACCAGGGGTTTTCTGCCTTGATAACCTCTGCTAGTTTGAAACCGTCAACCACCGTGGAATAAGCCTGGCGATCGCCATCTGGGTTATCGTAGAGGATACATTCGAGAAATTGCAGCCCGGTAGGAATGTCATAAGCAGTAACATCGGTATGATTGCGTAACCTTCCCACTTGATAGGAATGTTGGATAGCTTGAGCCTTTTTGTTGCTTCTATCCATCGCAAACACGTTGGTAGGATGGTATCGTTGCCGGAGCGGTCCTACTCGTTCTATCAATGCTCGGAAGCCTTCTTCGTTTTTCGGAGCATCGTCAATTATTGCCACTCCCATATCAACTATTTTATTAAGGAATGACAATAATACTCCATCATCGTTCATCACCTCATAGCAATCAAAATGAGACACCGACACAGACGAGTCCCACAGTTGAGGTTTGCGGCGTTGCTTCAAGGCGGGGTCGTTTTGGCAGTGAACTCGCAGCCACGAGGCATCGAAGACACTTTCATGACCTGTTTGGTCACCACCCCAAATAATATCTAAATTGCCTTCGCGATCGAGCTTAACCTCTTCGGGAGTTGGGTTTAAAGGCATTTTGAGCACATCGTGCCCGCTGTTAAGGCTCAAAGTATCTCGCTGAAAGAATTTAGGAGACCGACAACTATCTAAAAGCCAAAGATTATGGTAAAAACTTTCGTGACCGTCTTTCCAAACTATCTGTACCCCGTTGTTAGTTGTTGCCACTGATTCTATGCGAAAAGCAGGTTTAAGTTGCTGCAATACTCCTGTCATGTTAAACCTCAATATTTTTGCAAGATATTTAACCAGAAATTAAACAGTATGGATAGCTAAATTTGGCCTTAATTTCAATTGCTCGTGCGGTCTGCCAGAATTTCTAAAGCGCGGTCTGAACATCCCATTAACCACATATCCTGCATCCCACTTTTTTTCCCGAGCAACAGTCGCCGTCGGCTGCGGAATGTTTCTGGCTTCATATACGCTCCGAGTAAAACTCTTCGCAGTTGGGGATTCCGAATACCCGTCCGTCCGTGGAGCAGTCGCCAGTTATCATTTACCAATACCTGTCCGGGAGCGATGAGAAATTCGGCATTATACTCTGGAGATTCAGCTAATGCTGTAAATGCTTGGTAAGCTGTGTACAAGTCTTGAATTTTGTCCGGGGAAACATCGAGGGGTACGCGGTCGTTTTTATTGTGACGAATCTGGTAAACTTCGCCATTTTCATCCAAATTAATGACGTGCTGGCGATAATAGATTTCCCATTGGTATTTTTTAGTTCCTTTTTCCTTGTCAGATACTTTTTCCTCTACACCCAGTCGTCTGCGACCTGTTGATATATACTCTTGGGTGAGTAGCTCGAAATATTTTGGCTGCTGAGTCCTAAGAACTTCAGCAATTTTGAAACCATCTACCAGAGTGGAATATCCTTGTCTGTCATTGTCAGGATTTTCGTATTCAATACATCCGAGAAATTGAAGTCTGGGAGGAACGTTGTAGGAAACGTGATCGCTATGATTGTCCAGCCGATGCAAGTACTTATAGGAGTGGTGAATTTTCCCTGCCAGTTGGTTTGCTGTATTTAAAGTATAGATGTCGGTAGGATGATATCGTTGCTGAATCGGTCCGACGCGCTCTACTAATGCCTGAAATGCTTCTCTCGTTTTGGGAAAGCCGTCAATAATTACCATTCCCACATCCAGCATTTTATCCAACCAATGCAGTAGCGTTTCATCGTCCCTCATCACTTCCTGGTAATCGAAGTATGGGATGGACAGCGATGAGTCCCACAGTTGTGGTTTTCGTTGCTGTTTGAGAGCGGGGTCTTTTTGACAGTGAACTCGCAGCCAAGATGGATCATAGACGCTATGATGTCCGGGTTCTTCACCACCCCAAACGATATCTAAATTTCCGTCGCGGTCTATTTTGACCGTTTCAGTTATCGGATTTAGTGGCATTTTTAGGGGGTCGTGTCCTTCCCCTTCTCCACTGTTGAGGCTTAATGTGTCTGGTTGGAAACACTTGGGACAGTGGCAAGTATCCCGCAGCCAGAGGTTGTGATAAAAGCTTTCGTGACCATCTTTCCAAGTAATTTGCACCCCGTTCTCGACGGTAGTAACCGATTGGATGCGAAAGGCCGATTTGAGTTGCTGAACTAATGTGACCATATTACTCCTATTATCAATAAAAATAATAAGTTTAAACTTCTTGCGGTTGACGTAAGGGAACTTTTAACCAAGTGTTATGCTCTTTGGTTAAGACACAATCGGTTGTTGCATAAATACTGCCTTGTTTCCTCTGATAAACTACTTCTTTTTCCGAAAGTGATAGAGGATTTGTGTGCCATACTCCAGGGTGTATTGATATGCCGCAACTCCCATCTGAATAAAGAGCTACAAAATCTTCAGGTTTGACATCTTCTTTCGGAGGAGCCAAAAGAAATATACTTGGTTCGCTATTTTTAGGGATAAAAGCTTCTCCTGCATCCAGATGGGCGCTCAGCCAATTTACCAGAACATATTTAGAGTTACTTCCTGGTTCGGATGCAATCTTACCCCCAGGACCGCTGCGAGCATTCTGATGACCAGCAGAAAATATGGTCCAATTCTTCCAATAGACTCTGAACTCCTCTTCAATAACAGTACCATAACCCCCCTTGGAAATTAGAGGTCGTTTTCCTGAAGTAGGCCATTTGCATAACTCTATTTTTGCATCTTCAATATCCGTGAATACAACCCCTAACCCCAGAGCATTGTCGGAATTTAACCTTTTTAAGGGAACATCATAATAATTGACTGTGGCTGCCATTTTTTCTTGAATTTAACTAAGAATTAAACTGTTATGTTAATGGAAAGTCCGATCCCACTTGCCAACTAAATTGACGGCAAATGGCTGAGGAAAATAGTCCTCAAAAATCCTGTAGTAGAGTAATTCCTCCTTACTTTTTATGGGGTCTCCCCGAAAGCGTGCCCGATCAAAATCTTGGTCAGAAATAGTAGCCTCAGCGTGAGCTGCTAAAACTTTAGAGGAAGCAGAACCATGAGCAAATTCCATCTTGTCTCGCCAAACTATTTCTGGGGGTAAATAGTCTTCAAAAGCTTTACGGAGCAACCATTTTTCAATGCCAAATTTCTGGTAAAGCTTGAGGGTAGGATCTATAGTCAGTGCCATTTCCACAAAGTCTATATCTAGAAAAGGAACTCTTGCTTCTAAACCATGAGCCATCGTCAGTCTATCTAATTTTTGCAAATTGAGATTATGTAATCCTTTAATCCGATATACCAATTCTTGATTTAATGTCTGGCCATCATTGTAATCAGCTAGATAACTATAGCCAGCAAACAACTCATCTGAAGCATCTCCTCCGAGAATTACTTTGACATATTGGCTAGCAAGACGAGATAGCAAGTAGGTAGGTACACAACTTCTTAACCAAGCGGCATCATAGGATTCAAAGTGGTAAATTACCTTGGGTAGAACAGAAAGCATTTCTGCTTCTGAGTAAATATATTCGTGATGAATTGTTCCTAAATATTCGGCGACTAATCTTGCTGCTTTGAGATCGGGAGAATTAGCAAATCCGGTAGAAAAAGAATGTAGTTCTGAAATTTCTCGCTTCATTAAGGCCGCAATGATACTAGAATCAAGTCCTCCACTGAGAAATACTCCTACAGGAACGTCAGACATTAAACGTCTGCGGACACTTTGAGAAAGTCCTTGGCGAATTTTTTCTAAAATCACCTCTACATCTTCTAAAAACACGTCTACTTCGGGTAAATCGTAGTAGGATTGTAAACCCTCATGAGAATGGTAATAATGTCCTGGAGGAAACTCTTTAATTTGTTCGCCATGCTCTCTTAAGGCTTTGATTTCCGAAGCAAAAAATAAACCTTCTTCACTTTGAGCATAGTATAAAGGTTTAATACCTAAGCGATCGCGAGCGACAAAGAATTCCTGATCGCTAGCCAAGATAAAGCTAAACATACCCCTGAGTTTTTGAGGCATCTGAGTACCAAACTTTTGGTATAGTGGTAGCAGAATTTCCGTATCGCTGTTCGTTGAGAAGTTGTAGTTTCCCTGGAAGCGATCGCGCCATTGTTGATGGTTATAAATTTCTCCGTTAGCAATAGCGTACAATTTGCTCTGCGGATCGTATAATGGTTGTTTTCCTCCTTCTACATCAATAATGGCAAGACGATTATGTCCTAAAGCATAGTTTTCCTGGCAAATGCTACTACTACCATCCGGTCCGCGATGAGCTAAGATTGACAATGCGTTTTCAAAGCCTGGTAAATTTGAGCCAAAAAATCCAACTATTCCACACATATCTTTATCGTCCAGATAATTTCAATGCTGTCATCGCAATTGAATGTCGTGCTTGTCTGGCTTTTCGGAATTGAGCGATCGACCAATTTACAATTCAATTTTTCCCCAGTTTTACACCTCTACCATGACTGGGAAATTAGTCAATTGTTTATCGTTCGCTGTTTCATAACCGTTATATTCCAAAGTCTCCCCATTCGGAGTTAGGGTTTGGTAGAAAACTTCCTTAGGCCGGTTATTTTCGTCGGCGACTAGCACTCGTGCCTGGTGTCCCTGACGCAAGACCTCAGATCGCTCTCTTTCCTCGTTTGCCCAGATAATCAAGATATCTCCAGGTTGGCACATGAGGGCACCGCCACCATTAGGACAAATCTGGCCTTCTCCAGGTTCTCCTGGTAGTACATAAGTGTACCAGCGATTGCCATTATCAATATTTACAATTTCCACTTCTTCTAGCGGTAATATTCCCACCTTTTCCAATAATTCTTGGTCGATAGTAACGCTGCCTACATAGTTGCGATTTGCTTCTGTCACTCGGACGCGATGAAGCTTGGCATGCATCAATTTAATTCTTGCCATCTTTATTATTTTTAGTTTACTTGCTAGAAAACTCGATTATTAGACTCGTTCGATCATTCCATTTTGGCCCTTATCAAACTTTTTTGTACAAAGGTTTTAGTCTCGTTTATTGAGGAGGTCAGACTCAAAGGTAATTAATCCTTTTTCCAGACCATAGCGTACATAGCTTCCGTGTCAAAGATGTTAAACTCCTCCCTGGCTACCAAACTCCAAGCAAAGCTTTTAATAACTTCTTGGACAGCAGGGTTGCCGTCGTGGTAGTCTGCCCGTACTGTCAAGAGGAAATAACCTCCAGCTTTTAAAAGGGGAAATAGATTGTACAAAGCTTCGATCGGAGCATGACCAAAGGTAAAAACTCCAACAGTGACTATAGCATCAAAGGTTTCGGTACCAGCAAATTTAAGGGTTTCTTCCAAATTGCCCTGGTGCAACGATCGATAAACTTGCTTTTTGCGGGCAACTGCAAGCATTTCCTCTGATAGATCCACTGCTGTTATATTGCTATAACCTAGTTCTGCCAGTGCTTCTCCTACCATTCCCGTCCCTGCCCCAGCGTCGAGGATACTAGCCTTTTTATCGGGCAGAACTCCTGCAAGAGCCGTGGCAGAGCGAATTGGACTAATGCGATAGGGTTGGTCTAATTCGGCATCGTAAATACGAGACCAGGCATCGTATTTATCCCGCAGACTTTGTTGGTTGTTAGTTTCGTAGATCCAGGAGAGGCGATCGCTAACTTTTTCACATAAGTAATAACCCCAACCTAATTGATCGGTTTGAATTGCCTCGCACATTTTATCATAAGCTGCGCTCAGTTCTGGATATTGAGGTAAAGCTAACTGGGAAAGTAACCCATAACTCTTGTGCAAATGCTCTTTCAAATCTTTAGCTGCCAAAACCATAAACCCTAACTTGCCCAGGAAATCTTTATAGGAGTCCAAGCTAAATATTGGTTCAAACAGCAATCGATCATAGACATATTTGCGGGCTATTTTGTTGATTTTCTGTGTAGGTGACACCAGGTCATCAAATATGAACGTACCCCTTTCCTCAAGTACACGATGAATTTCCCGTAAAGCTTGATGGCGATCGTGAACATGATACAATGTTGCTTGACTCCAAACATGGGTAAAGCTCCCCTCCTCATAGGGGAGGTTTGTTGCCGATGCTTTCTCAAATTCCAGTCTTAATGAAGGATACTCCTGTGCTTTAGCTTTAGCATTCTCAATGCGCACACCACTAAGATCGACTCCCACTACTTCACAGTTTGTCTGTTGGGATAACCATACAGCAGTGTTGCCATTACCACAGCCAAGGTCTAATACGCGAGAATCTTTAGTTATGCCACTCTGGGAGAGCATATATTCGTTCCAGTATTGACAAGCAGTAATAAAGTCTTCTACTTTGGCATCTGTTAAGTTCTCAAAATAGCCCCAATGTAAACTGCCTTCTGAGTCCCAAAAACTTCGATAAAGGCTATCTTCACTATCATAAAATAGCTCTGTATCGGTCTCAGAAAATTTGCTTTGTGTCATACTTTTTTTAATTTCATTTCTCTGTCTATCTGGTTTATTATCTCATATCTTGCACCTGGAAATTTGTATGTCAATTCCATAACCAAGTGCAAGAGGACGCATTCGTTCAAGTTCAAGTAAAAAAGAACACAGAAGTAATTGTGGAAATCAAATCAATGAAAATTATGCTGATGTTTTAGGTGTAAAAGAGATAATCTTACCCAAAGGTGGTTATCGAAGCCAAGAACGAATTAAGCATGAAAGAAAAAGAAATTTTAAAAAAGCTCGTCGTTGGCACAACGGAGTAGAGGGACGCATCAGCTTTCTAAAACGTTGCTTTGGTTTACAACGCTGTTTGTACAAGGGAGAATCAGGATTCTCTCGTTGGGTTGGTTTGGGAATTATCGCTCATAATTTAACTATTATTAGTCGAGTGGCTACCACAATTTCAATTAATCAAAATCTCAATCAATAACTTAGGTATTTTGATAATTTTTCCCTTCATACCTATTATATTTTTATCAAATATCATATCGAAAAAATGGTCACAATGTTTGATTTTTATTTGTTGATGAAAATATAGCTGACACATACAAGTATCAGCTATTAATGAAGTTTGATATCTGAAAAATTTAATAGTTTCGCACCGGGAACTAGTCTAAACTCCAGTTCTTTTGGATCGTCAGAGAACCAAATTCCACCAATTTTTGGAATACCGTACTGCTTGCCGTGAATTATGAAGCGATGTAAATGGGAATCCGTCCACCCCATTGCTATCTGGATGATGTAGTGCAAATCGGCGATTGTGCTGTCGCTGCGGATTTTGACCCTACGCCAAATCATCGGGCTGATGCCCAGGATAAAAATATGAAGCTGGTAGATGACAAGTTTCTCAGAATCT
>JASJCJ010000307.1 GCA_030066045.1 Calothrix sp. MO_167.B12 | reverse complement strand
GAGAAAAATTGACCGAATGCAGCATCATTCCAGGACTTGTTAAGCCCAGACTTAGCCGCTTGTCCGTTCGGTAAATATTTCCCGGTTTCGTCCTGCTTCGCTTTATTCTTTTTGGATAATCCTTTAAGGTTTAAATCCTCAACAAAGAAAACTTTTTTACCTGTTTTGAGTAGGTTATGAGAGGTCTTATAGGCATGGTCTTTCCTCGACCTAGCTATCCTTTGGTGTATGCGTGCTTCCCTCTTCGCTAACTTCCTACGAGCCTTGCTACCCTTCTTTTGAGAGGATTTCCGATTAGAAACTTTGGCTAGTTCTTTCTCGTTCCTCCTGAAAGTTTTAACAGCAGGTAGCTTAGTGTTTTCAGAAGTAGCTAGATAATCATCCTCATGAAGTACGGCATCTAAGCCTAAACTATTGCCCCAGGTTGGCTTAACGTCTTCTGGGTTAAAAGCTGGAACGGTTTTGTCTTCAAGGCATAAAGTGATATACCACCCATCCGCTTTTTTAGTCAGCAAAGCATTTTTAATGCTGAAGCCTTCGGGCAATGGGCGATGCAATCGTGCTTTGATGCATCCCTTAGCCTTCGGAATAGACAATAACAACCAGTTCTGATCTGTCCTTTTGATTTTTAGACCCGCACCTTCTAGCTTCAAAGTGCGGTATCTAGCAGTGTTTTTAAACCTAGGCTTACCGCTTCTATTCCCATTAACATCACCTTTGATAAACCTAGAAAAAGCTATATCAGCCCTCTTACTTACGTCCTGCAAGGTCTGAGAAGGAACGGAGGTAAAATCAAGTAATTCTCCGGAATGAGAGACTTTTATTAGATCCTCTTTAATCCCTGGTAATTGCTTTTTCTGGGAATAGTAATTAGGTCTATCTTTTAGCTCAGGTAATGCACATTGAAGTGGGCAGGAATTAACGCTGTTCCGGTTATTCTGCCACCAGTCGAACCTCTCTCCAAGCTGCTTATTGTACCAATAGCGAGATATCCTTAGCCATGAGTTAAATTGTAATTTCTGCCTTGTATCGGGATATGCCCGATATTGGTAGTTAGTAAGCATTGTTAATAAGCCCTTGTTGTTCGACCTATTTATATACTACCATGAAGTGAGTATATTGTCCGGACATGATGAAAGGAAAAAGATTAGAAATAAGGCTTAGTGAGAGAAGATTAAATCAGCTCAGGTTATACGCTGCTAGCAAAGATAAGACTATGACAGCAGTGCTAGAGGATTTAATTGACTCCCTACCGTCAGAAGAGATTGACAAAAGTCTCGCTATCCTGAAAAGCTCGCCAACAAGTTAGCATTGCTTATCAGGATGCAAAACTTTTGTCTTCGGATTCATCCCACACCGCCCTCCGGGTCGGATGTGGGGCTTCTCCGATTTCAGCTAAAACTTACTACCTATAAATTCCTTAATTCCCAGATATTAGGTAAGAACTATGTTGAAATTAACCTACACCGAAAACAGCTTTAGCCTAGAGCAACTCAACCAACCCCTAACAGCTTGGGTAGCAAACAGAGTTTCCCTAGCCATGAGAGCAGCTATAAATATTCACATACAACCCAGCCATGCATCCTTCTCGGTTCCTGTTGACTCCAGGTACATGAATGACTTGGAAAACCTAGCTGCAGCAAACATCCTAGAACTATGCCATTGTGATGCTGGGTTGGTGGAAATTACCCTCAAAGGAACTTGGCTCACATCAGATATAGAAACTGATACAGGTATTTTTGTCACAGAACTAGAACCATTCCTAGAGTCATTCTTCCAACAGGTACAATCAGCAGAAAAATACTGTCAAGTTTAAATCTTGCTGTTTGCGGGACTTTAATATAACTTCCGAACCCGACTTGTGAACTCGTACTAGCTAGTTGTATTCACTTTCCCCAAACAGCATCCTCTTCATCTTCAACTCTTCTTCTCTGCGCCTTTGCGCCTCTGCGTGAGATAAATTCAAATATTATTCAGCAACACCCAAAATCCTATTAATCTTACCGTTCGCGGGACTTTAATACAACTTCCGAACCCGATTTTCAACCTCGTACTAGCTAGTTGTATTCCCTTTCCCCGAACAGTCCCCCACTGGGGGAGGAGTGAAGGAGTGAGGGAGGGAAGGAGTTCAGGAGTAGGGGCGGGGTTTCCCCGCCTGGAGGGAAAGAGGTAATTAAGCTTCTTTATATATAACTATGATAAATAACACAGTAAATACCCGTACCGAACAAGTAGCACGGGAAGACTTAGTCATGTTTATTAACGCCTGCCTTGCTTGTACAGGACAGCGAGAATTTTATGATAATGCTTACGGTCAAAAAGTATCAATTGATTTTCTGCACGACTATATTTTAGGTAATTACCGCTTATTATATGCCCGTACCTTAGCCGCTGGCCTCAACCACTTCAACCAAGCCCAAATTATCATCAAACTGCTAGCAACAGGCAAGCAAACCCAACCAGAACACCGCCAAGAAGAAGGAGCATTAATTGCTGCTGCCTTAGAGAAATTACCATCACAACGGGCTTGGGGAGTATTGCAACAACTGCGAAAACAGCGAATCAACAACCGTCGTGCTAGAGCGATCGCACGGGATTATTTGCAACAGCACCGGGATCTGAATTTTGATGCAGTCAAGTATCGTTCCAAGGTGAGAGCGATCGCAGTCCACGGGCATTTAAAGTTACCAGGAGAGTTAAGCACTTTTCTCTTCCGTAACTGGCAAAAAAAACAGTATAAAACAGAACTATTCGATAATTTACGTCTTGCCCATTACAGTGCAGAAGCAGTATATAAATTACCATTCACCGTTGCTGAAGGTTTGGCGGTAAAACACAAAATTAAGCGCGATGTATTTCTGTCTCGCATCCAAGAACAGATGACAATAGGGGAAAAGTTGCGTTTTCAGGGTGCTGCGGAACGTACTGAGGTGGACATTAACCTCAATTTGGCAAGATTACCCCTAACTAAGTTAGCTCTGTATATCCTTTCCTTACCCGTGGAAACCAGAAAACAAGAATGGGATACCTTACACCAAGCCCTAGAAAAATCTGCCCAAATAGCCTTAAAAAAAGCACCACTCAAACTAGGAAAGGTTGCAGCAATATTAGATTGTAGCTACTCTAGCTCTGGTTCCAGTGAAAAACGCCGTCGCCCTTTGGGTGTAGCTTTAGCCACCCATTACTTACTCCAAGCAGCATCGAGGGAATATCAAGCATTCTGGACAGTACCTACCTCTACTTCTATGTTGGTGCGCCCTTACGGACAAACAGACTTAGCAACTCCCTTGTTAGATGCTTTGGAATGGGATGCAGATTTAGTAGTAATTGTGTCCGATGGCTATGAAAATGACCCTCCTAGAGGTGCAGCAGAGGTACTGCGGGTTTATCGTCGTCAAATAGATCCTTGGCGCAGAACTAGCATTGTTCACTGCAATCCTGTATTCAATGCCGATGATTTTTCCCTAGGTAATCTAAGTTCTTATATTCCCACCGTTGGTTTAAGGGATGCAGAAGACTTACCCACAATGCTAGGATTTGCTCGCTTTGCAGATGGTTCAGCATCCCTGAGAGAACTAGAAGCTTACTTAGCACAGCGAGTACAGCAAATGCTCAACAATTTTGGATTTTAGATTTTAGATTTTGGATTTTAGATTACTCCATCACCTCATCAACCACCAACTAACAACCACCAACTAACAACTAACAACCCTCAACCATCAACAGATATGGCACAAAAAAAGCACCTACCCCAAGACATCTCCCTCCAAGGATTAGAAATTGCACCTTCCCAAATCTGGGGTGCAGTTCGCATTGTCCCCTTACTGCGCCATCAAGTGCGGGGTGACTTGCGACTAATGCAACGTAACTATGCAGAAGATATGACCATAGTTTCCCTAGAAGGGGAAATGGAAGCACCAGGAATGAAATACTTTTCCTACGTTCCCCACGGCTTAGTCATGTCTTGGACTAATGATGGTAGTCCGGTAGCAGCCTATGGCGGACAAATGGTCAAGCAGGATGGGAAACGTTTAAATTGTGGTTGTGCGAATGTACGGTTAATGCATCGCATGGCAAAGCGCGAGTCAAAAAACCAACTACGGTTCTTACCCTTACATTTAGCAATGGAAGGTTTTCTATCCCTATTCTTTTCTGGTCCAGATATTGCTTGGAGTGAGTATTCTAAATATGCCATATCCCATGGTCTTGGTTGTCGCTATGAAACCAGTATCCCCGGAAAATATATTGCTGGTTTAGAATCAGCTTTACGAGTATTTGAAATCCATCCCCAGCAGGTGGGGGTATTGGTATTCGTTGCTGAAGCCTTAGCATCAGCCTTTGTAGTTCCTACACCAGAAGACTACCGACTACTGCACACTAGCTTGATAGAAGACTTCTATGGCGAACTACTGTATGAGTATGGCTTACTTTTTGATGCTACCTTCCCTATGGATGTATCTGTAGATGAATCCCAGGTTCATAATTTAGCAACATTGAGAAAAGCAATAAATAAAATGCGTGCTGATTGGGCATCTTTTAAAGGCTTTATGGCAGAAGGATTATTACAACGTAACTTACAATCCAAGATTTTATATACTGCTGGACCATTCTTGTTGCAACGATTTATCACCGATTTAGACCCCAAGCAGGAAAATCATATTGGTGAGGCAATTATCCGGGAAAATGGTGATTTGGAATATCTCAAAACCTATCGCTTGTCTGCCAAACAAACTAAGCGAGTATATTTACTCAGTCAGCTATCTGCCCATAATTGGAATATTGACAGTACAGCTGTCACCTTGGGTAATACCCGTGAAGAATTTGTCAGTCGTTTAGAAAAAGTTGGTTTTGGTTATTTACTCCAGCAAAATATCCGAGATGCTGCCCGTAAGAAAACTCGTAAAACTAAAAAGGGAGCATCCCTATAGGATTACTATTTGATTTTTGAAAAACACGTAGGGTGTGTTACCGCGCAGCGTAACGCACCATCCGCAATCTTTTCGGTGCGGAGCACTGTTAGCATAACGCACCCTACAAGTACCTAATTTTATTCAATAATCAAACCGGATTCCTATATTTTGTAGGACTTACGCACTCGCTACGAAAAATCAGGCGTTTGGGATTGCTTCCTTGCGTCGCAATGACTGTGTTTACGTTGTCTTTGCGTAAGTCCTGTTTTGAAAAAAATAATAATTAGGGTATGCTGAATCAATGTAAAACTCTTATAAATCAAGAGTTTCCAGCTATTGATAAATTCCAAAATGCAATTCCTGACGGGATATGAGGCTTAAAAATCTTGCATTTCTAATTCATTCTGGTACAGATAATAACAAAAAATGGGCATGAAACTGTTGCCTGTTGCCTGTTCCCTACTCTCACCCAAAGACTTTTACAGCAAGCCCTAATTACCCATCATCACCACAAGATCAAAAAATGGCGCATAATATTAAGTAATGTAAAAAAACTTGTACTAGTTGCGATCATCAGGAGGCTCCGCCTCTAGTCCCTAGTTACCAGGCTGAGACTGGGAACTAGAGCATAGAGCTTCTGGCTCTGATTGAAACTGGTATAAGCTATCAGATAAAACAAACATACCTCGCATCTGCCGTAAAAATGTTTCAAACATTGGATAAGCAACTGCGCCGTAACCTGCTGATATTGTTTACAGCAGGTTTATTGTTCTGGTGCAGTATAGGCTCTTTATTACCCACTCTACCTCTCTACATTGAGGAAGTAGGGGCAACTAAGCAACAAATTGGCATTGTTATGGGTAGTTTTGCCATTGGAATGTTGCTGTTCCGGGGATGGATGGGAAGATTATCAGATCGGCGTGGACGTAAAATTGTATTGTTAATTGGTTCTTTTGTAGTTGCGATCGCTCCCTTGGGCTATTTGGCGGTACAATCGGTTCCATTATTGATGGGATTGCGTGCTTTTCACGGCATTAGTATAGCCGCTTTTACCACTGCTTATTTGGCTTTGGTTGTGGATTTAACCCCAGCGAACATTCGCGGTGAGGTGATTGGCTATATGAGCCTGATAACTCCCCTAGGGGTGGCAATTGGGCCGACTGTGGGGGGTTATTTACAAGCGGGGGCGGGTTATGGAGCGGTATTTCTTGCTGCTTCCATGTCTGGAATTGTGGCATTTTTGTGCATTTTGTTTATTATTAGTCCTCCTCTCCCCACTCAGCCAGCAAACCAAAAACAAACAAGATTTTGGCAAATTTTAGTCACTCCCAGGGTGAGAATTCCTTCTTTGGTTATGTTCCTAGTGGGATTAGATTTTGGTATTGTGCATACATTCATACCCTTGTTTATTAAGTCTACAGGGGTAGATTTAAATGCAGGATTGTTTTATGGTATAGCTGCAAGTGCTGGTTTTAGTGCCAGGTTCTTTAGTGGTAGGGCAAGTGATAAATTAGGTAGAGGTTTATTTGTCACCGTCAGTCTTGTGGTATATGGCTTGGGGATGTTCTTCCTGTGGCAAGCTACTGATAAGAATACATTTTTGTTGGGTGCAATTCTAGAAGGTGCTGGTTCTGGTATAGTTATTCCTATGATTGCGGCCATGATGAGCGATCGCTCCCAGGCGCACGAAAGGGGACAGATATTTGCTGTATGTATTATGGGTCTAGATTTGGGAATTGCGATCGCTGGTCCTTTAATTGGTTACATAGCGGAAGAATATGGCTATCGTAATACTTTTGGTTTGGCTACTTTCTTAACTTTATGTGCCACTGTAATTTTCTTAACTCTTTCTAGCAAAGGGATTGAAAATTCCCTCCGTTTTGCCACTGGTAGGGGCGAAGATGTTTATGCTTTAGAAAGGTTGGCATTGCTGAATTCAGGTATGAATTTATCTCACGCAGAGTCGCAGAGGCGCAGAGAGTAAGAGTTTTTAGTACCTCATTTTTTGGCGTTGCACAATTAAGGAAGGATTGTTATAAATGCGATAAATTTTACCTGATTGAACAAATAGTTTCAGGTTATGCAAATTTAATTATGATCCCACAATGATGCAACGCCCATTTTTGCATTCATTTCATACTTAGGGCTTGCTGAATAATTGAAAAATATTGATGTATCAATGCTTTGAGGCTATTTGTTCGAGAAATAAGTGCAAGTCAATTAGGAGTTTCAACCGAAAATCCTTGCATCTGTTATTTT
>JASJCJ010000072.1 GCA_030066045.1 Calothrix sp. MO_167.B12 | reverse complement strand
AAAGTAGACGCCCAACACCTGAATTGGCAGGGTTTTGTGGAAATATCACTCCGCCCTTGAGGCAAACGGGGTGAGCCTGGGAACTTGTGAAAACAAGATAACAACATCCCGCAAGGGATACGTTGTGAATCTCCTTACTAGAAGTAAGGAGAGCGTCAATTGGTGTAATATCATGTGCGGATGAATACTTATAAAACCTCACCCGCCTACGGCACCCTCTCCTTATTAAGGAGAGGGTAAAGAGGGTTGGGGTGGATTAAGCTACAATTGATGCTAATTTTGGGTTTGAAAACAGTCCCTACGGGAGTGTGGGGAGACAAAGGGACAAATTTTTTTTCATCATCCCATCACCTCTTTCATGGAAAAATCCCACAACCAAATTACTTATTACTAGTTAACTGGACTTGCTGTTTACCTAAAACCTCTTCATAGAGCAGTTCTAACTGGGTAATATTATTGCTGAGGGTATAACGCTCAATTACCCGTTGTCTGGCTTTTTGTCCCAATAAGGTAGTAATTTCTGGATGATCTTGAAATAAAGGTAAAAGGGTTCTCAGCTGCGATCGCGTACCTTTTGTATCTAAAGCTACTCCTGCACCACGCTCTAATACTTCCCCATCTGCCCCCACATCTGTGGCTAAACAAGCTATCCCACAAGCCATTGCTTCTAATAGAGATAGGGATAATCCTTCTACCAATGAAGGTAAAATAAATACATCTGCTCCCCGTAATATTTCGATACGTCGGTTCTCATCAGCAATAAATCCTAACCAAATTACTCCATGTTCCGGACCATAAAAAGGTTCCAAAGAAGGCTTGAGAGGACCATTACCAACTATCAGTAATTTACTATCTTCAGACATTCCCGCCTGTTTCCAGGCACGTAGCAAAGACTCGACATTTTTTTCCGGCGCAATCCGTCCTTGGTAAACAAACAAGCGTTCTGCCTGAAATTCTGCTTTGACGCTGGAAATACCAGGGGAATATTTAATTGCATCCACACCATTGGGGATGACGGCAATTTGAGGTTCTGGTACGCCTAAACGTGCTAGTAGTTCTCGTTGAATTTGGGAAAATACGATGACGCGATCGTAATGACCTAAAAAGGGGGCATAAAGTTGGTAAGCTAAAAACTGGGTTCCAGATACTAATTTCACCCCTTTGCCAGCAAATGGAGTATGGAAAGTAGCAATTAGGGGAATATTCAGTTCTTCACAAATCTCTGGCAGTCGAAAGTCCAGGGGAGATAGGGTTAAGGATGCATGAACTATATCTGGCTTGAGATTACTTAAGGACTGGGTTAATACCTTAGTCGCTTTCAAGCTGGGGATAGTGTATACCTGGGATTTGTATATAAATGGTAGGGACACTTCCGGGCAATTGGGCCAGTTATCTACTTGAGATTCTTCTTGGGCGAAGTGAAGAAAGCTAACTTGATGTCCTCTATCGAGCAGGAAATTAGTAATTTCTCGACTGTAGGTGACATTACCGCAAAAAGGTGACTTTTTTCCAATCCAGGCTATATGCATTCTGAATGTTGTTTACTGGGAAAGTGGGCTAAGTTCGGAGGGGATGGTATGTCTGAGTGCTATGGTTTGGACATAATTGCACATACTGATTATTTACTCATCAATAAAAGCTGCCATAACCCACTTAATAAATAATTTTTTTTAATAATGGTTGATGAGATTGATTTTGGTTTATTTATTGATGAGATATCCTATTTTTTTATATGTACCATATTCAAATTAAATAATTTATTATGGTAAAGTATTCAATTAAATTTATCCTCCCTAGTACCGCTGTGCGGAATTCAAAATTCAAAAGTCAAAATTAGTGTGTCCTCTGGCTTTGAATTTTTATAAATGGTTGGTTTATTTCCACCGAACTATAGTAGTAGAGAGATAAAATTTTATTCGTAGATTAATGATAACATAAATTTGTACAATTTTCCCTGGAATAATAATATTTAAACCCTGAACAATAGTTATTTTTAGTTGATAATTAACTGTGGGAGTTGTACCAAGTAAATAGACCTCCTGATAATACCAGGAATGCTAATGCTAAAAAGACTGCTTTTAATCCAATTAGGGTTTCAGCTATTCCCACCAATGCTAGGGGTAAGGAAAGGGCAATATTAATTACATTGTTCTGCAATCCAAAAACTTTACCCCGCATTTCTGAAGGGGTTTCCATTTGGATGGCGGTTTGCATGGGGATTCCTACTAATGCTCCCCCTACCCCCAATAAGGCTACTAACATCAGAATTATCCAGAGTTGTTTGCTTAATAGTGATAGTCCCACTAGGGATGCAGTCATAGCAACACAACCAAATAAGCTTAAGCGAGTATAGGAAAAACGCTGACCAAATTGACCGAGAATTGCTGCTCCCAGGGCAATGCCAATACCACCTGATGCTAATAAAAAACCAAATTGTTCTGCTCTTAAACTGGGAATTACTTCTGCTATGCGTACTGCCAACACGGTTAAGGCTGCGAATACGGAAAACAGAATCGTCAGTTGAATCAGGGCATTACGTACTTTGAAATTAGCTTGGAGATAGCGCAAACCATCCCGGAGATCAGCTAAAATATGTGGTGATTTTTTAGTATTGTTTTTTACTTTTTCTTGAGTATTCAAGAGTAATAAAATTAATCCAGCGATCGCATAACTACCACCAACAATAATTTCTTTACCTAAGCCAGGACTCCCACCGATTCTTGACCACAGGCTATCAGCTGCAGCTAACACAGGTTCTCCAATGGCAAAACCAACTATTACGGATGCCATCATGGTAGTGGTATAAAGTGAGTTTGCTGATAGCAGGTGATTTTCTTCTACGATTAAAGGAATTGTCGCCTGTTCTGCGGGGGCAAAAAACTGAGTCAAGGTAGAAACTAAAAAAGTCACTCCCAAAATCATCACAAAACCCACTGGTAATAATCCCACAGGTTGCCAATCATGGGTTAACCACAACAATGAAGGAATTGCTAAAACCAAAATTCCTCGCCAGATGTTTGTGGCTACCAACACGGTTTTTTTCGACCATCTATCCACAAATACCCCAGCCAAGGAACCAAAGAGGACGGCGGGAATGGTAAAGGCAATCATCAGTGCGGATACCCACCCGCTAATGGTTTGTCCCCCGGATTGAAATTGATTGTCAATCAAGGCAATCATCAACACCAAATACACTTTATCTGCCAGCTGACAAAAAACTTGTCCTCCCCAAAGTGATAAAAAATTAGGGTTTCTCAGTACTGGCAAGAATCCCTTTTCTGGGGAACCACCAGAGGGGATTTTTCCATTACCATCGGCAGCATCTATATCTGGTTTTGTCTCTGCCCCAGAGTCGGGTTTACTATCCCCAGGTATGTCACCATTCTGATCAATTTCACTGGCAGGGGATATTTCTGGGATTTGCTGTTCTGATTGGTTAGGGTTAGAAATATCTCTAACCTCGGGAATATGGGATGTAGTTTTGGCACTATTAAGAGAAACATCTGGGGCAGGTGTTTCTGGGTTCTGGATGCCATCAGATGTACTTGTAGGAAATGAATGCAGGTAATTTGTTTTTGGCTGTGTGCTGGGTTTACGCGGTAGGATATTGGTATTTAGTTCGGGGGGTTGCATCATAATTTAGGGGCAAAATAAGAATCTATCAAGGCAGCAGAGCGAATGGGACGGCCAAAATGATGTTGAACATATTGACGCAAGACTTTTTCTACAAATAGCCAGCTATCATTTCCAGTTATATTTTCTAGTGTTATCTCTGGTTGTAACAACTGCTGAAATGCGGCAAGTTGTTGGGCATTAAGATGATGGGACAGTTTGGGTATCTCTGGGAGATGGAGGGTAGTTTCGTAGTCCAGGGAAGTAGGCTTATTTGCAGATGTAGCGGCATAATTTCCTCCAGTTTCCATTGCCACCTTTGCCATTTGTTTTGAGGTCTGTGCTTTTAAATTTTCCCATGCTTGTAGACAAATAGTACCCCCAGAATTGATACTAAATCCTACCCGCCAGTGGGGGTTCTTAAATTCTGGTATTAATGGACGTTGGGTAAGACAACAAGCTTGGATTTGGGGGGTGAAGCCGGCAAAGGCGAGGAGTTGAAATATACCGTGGGCTAAATAAGCTGGAATTATGGGAGATTCATCCTTAGATAAACTTTGCAAGCGGTGAAGATGCACGCTGAGTAGCTCATACAACTCTACTTGGGGTTGTTCGCTTAGTGCCTGTAACAAAACTATCTCAGCTAAATACTGACTGGAGGCTAATTTACCTAAATCCTCAGCCAAACCTGGGTAAGATTTTATAGTTTGTGCTTGAGTAATTCTATCAAGCGATCGCCCTTTAGAAATTAGTAATTCATTCACCACAAACATCCCACTCCTACCCCCTAGGCTGGAAAGGTGTTTGCGCGCTCCAGGAGCAATGACGCGAATCAGACCTAATTCTTGGGTCAAAATTGTCACAATCCGATCTGATTCACCAAATACCTGAGTTTTGAGATTAATTCCAGTTACCTTATAAGTTTTACCCATAGGTTATTTGTGATTTCTCATCCATCCCTGTTTATAAGTTGTTCGTCATTTAATTTTGGATTTTGGATTTTGGATTGACTTTTGACACTCCGCTCAGCGGTTGACTACTCTCCCTCCTTTAGAGTATCGCGCTGGCGGATCAAATCTACACTGCGAGATGTTCCCAATCTAGTGGCACCAGCCATAATTAGGTCAAAGGCTTGCCCGATAGTGCGAATACCTCCGGAAGCTTTAATACCTATGGTGTCTTTTACCACAGTTTTGAGGAATGTGACATCAGCAACGGTAGCGCCACCATGCCAACCCGTACTAGTTTTGATCAATGCTGCTCCTGCGTCCATACTAATTTCTGCTGCCAGTTTTTTTTCGGCATTAGTCAGTAAATTAGTTTCCAAAATTACCTTTACCGTTTTCCCCGTTGACTGGCAAATTTCTGCTATTTCCCGATGTACCTCACTGGTTTTCCCTGTTTTTAACCAGCCCAAGTTGATGACTAAATCTAACTCCTGGGCACCATTTTCCACTGCTTCCTGGGCTTCGTAAAGCTTGACGCTGGGAGTTGTTGCTCCAGTAGGAAAGCCAATTACTGTACAAACTTGAGGTTGCTTGCCGTGGAGCAGTTCTGCTGCCTGCTTGACATAGATGGGATAGACGCAAACTGCGGCAAAGTGAAATCTGTCTGCTTCTGCACACCATTGCTCGACTTGTTCTGGTGTGGCTGTTGGGTTTAGTAGGGCATGATCGATAAATGGGGCAATATCAATATCTGGATAGTCCGCTGCCATTAGTCTATTTATAGCGGTAATTGATTAATTACTAAATTTTATTAAATTTGAATATGCTTTGTATAGCCTGAATTTATGTATTTTGGACTTTTTTGTTTAAAAATAGAGTTAAATTCAGATATGAGCCTCTGACTACCGCCATTTTCGCGCTAACAACAAATGAAATAAGGTAATTGATGAAAATAATGTTACCAATGGCAAGGGCGCAAGCCGCAGCGCCCCTACAATGGATCTGCCATAGGACAAATATTCTCATCACATCCGTTGATAATGAATTATCACCTCCTGTGGTAATTTCAATTCTGGAAATATCCTAAACACTTCCTTCCTCTTACCCTGTTCCCTGTTTCCTGTTCCCTGTGTTTCTTCAGATTGATCGCAGATCGCACTTAGCATAGAGTTACAAAAATATAATACGATCGCTCCTGCTTTTCTACGGCATGGGCTGCCGTTGGACGTTCGCGCGCTTACCCGTGAATTTGCCACTGAACTCGGCTATCGGCTTTGCATCTCCAGGGTTCGCTGGATTCACACCGGCCGCAAACACCTGCCCTGCAAATGATCCCTCGATCTTACGCAAGTTATAGTTAAATATCACATCGTAATTAACGCGCGCCATACCCACAAAGGCTCCGTCGTCAGTAGAGAAGTTGATATTAAAAAACGTGGCGCGAATCCGCCGACTACCTACCCGGCGCCAGACACCCTGGGAATCACTAAACCCATTGTCCCCCGCGCCGCTACTGAACTGAAGGGATACGGTTCGTCTGGCGTTGCCATCGGCAAAGAATGTCACAATTTCTTGGGGGCCGACTTTCGGATCCAAGGTGACGATGTAGGGACCAGCAATTAGTTGGTTAAAGGATGTCTCAATCTCTTTGGGGTTAACTTTTGGATAGTTGAAGACATCCTCCGCCATAACGTTACCTGGGGACACGGGGACTAGGGTGAGTCCTAAGCTCATAATGGCAACCGCATACCCAGTTAATAATCGTCGCTGGTTCATCTTCAACCCTCCTGTTTCTCTGTGGGTATACTACCCTGTGGGTGTATCCCAAGAGGGTTAATTTTTATAGCGAGGTCAAGGGGAATTTAGAATTATAGACTACGACTCTACTGTTATGAGTTCATCCCCAGAGGTTTCGGGTAATAAACGCTTCACTCCTTGTTTAACAAAGCCTTGGATAAATGCAACTTGCTGGTTTTGCTCAAAGACGTTTTGCAAAGTTTGGCGCAACTTATAAATGTTTAAGCCTGCACCAGCATCTACAGCTATGTCTTGCTGTTGGAAATATTCCACCAAACTTAAACCTGCTAATCGGGTGAGGTATGCTGCACTCAATCCTTCCACCAAACCACCTGCAACGAAGGTAATGGCATTAGTTTTAAGTACGGTGGTAATTGCCTTAGTAGAAAGTTCTACTAAACCGAGTTTCAACATTAAACCTCCCATTTCCCCAGCTACGGTTTTCGCTTGCTCTAGGGAGAATTTCTGTTGATAAATACCACCCAAATCCACCACCATTTGGCCACTAATGGCTGCGGTTGCCACAATATCCAGGGCGGGTATGGGGTTAGCAAAGGCAGCTGCGGCAGCTATCCACTGATACTGTTCTATGATAGGCTGGGAGCGATCGCGTCTAATTCCATTCAAGCAATCTTTCGCTTCTGTTTGCAACAATACCGCTTTTCTCATCACAGTTGCCCATACCAGTTGTTGCCCTCTCTGGGCAATAATTTCCCCTAATTGTTGGGTTAGTTGCTGTATATCTGGTGCTGGTTGTTCCATCCACTCTTGCACCGAACCATCATCATTGTGTTTGCGGACTTTAATTGGTTGGGGAGATGGTGCGGCTGCAACCACTGCACAAGACATCCGTTGTTGTAAGGATTGTAAGATGCTGGCGCGTTCGTCTGGCAAATATTGGTCTTGTTTGCTAAAAACCAACATCAGTCTTTGTGGTGCGGCTTTTACTTGCTGTAGGGTTTGAAATTCCGTATCGGTTAAATCCCCATTTGTTAGAAAGAGGACGTAATCAGCACCATTAGCATTGGTTAATATGGCTGTATCTGAGGTTGCTGAGCCTTCTGCAAACAAAGGTGATGTTTCTTGGAATATTACCTGTGTACCACTCTCTTGCTGCCATTGGGAATCTAAAACCTGAATTAAGGAAGTTTTCCCCACCAACTTCCCACCAGTGACAGTTAAGTTAAGGGTTTGTCTATCTAACTCAGTATATAACTGGGGAACCTGTTCCTTCAGAGATGAGAGGTAGGATTCATCTACATGATTCTCTGCTGACTGTGACAAACAATGGATGACAACTTCCGTTTTGGCGATCGCATTTTCTACAGTTTGGCGATCGCCTGGTAAACTATCTGTAACATCATCATGTTGGGGGTGCTTGCGCTTCCAGAACCACAAACCACCACTAACTATCAAAAGACTCAGGAGACTAAATTCCCCTACCTGCACTATGGAATCGTGCCAACTTTGTAGTATCCACAAAGAAAATGATAATGCCAATCCTCCTACTAAGATTGGTCGTCGCAACTTCACAACCATGATTCACTGCACTTTTTGGATGGTTTACTTTAGAATATCTCAAAAACTTGAGAATTTGAGATTTTGGATTTGAGATTTTGGATTAGGGCGTTGCTCTAGGTATGAAGTTATCTCACGCATTAGACGCGCAACGGCTTCGGTGTAGGGTAGACGCAAAGACGCAAAGTCGTTAAGTAGTGGCATGGCAAGGTTCTCTGTGCCTGGAGCGGTTTTTTATCAGTAATCTTTGGGCGGGATAGGAGTAATCTACAAGCTACAGTCTTCAAGTCGATTGAATAGTAATTTCCAGCCAGCACTAGCAAACCTAGAGCACCAATACATCCAGAATGTAGTGGGTACAAGCCATGTCAATGGTAAATGCCCCGTCGGAGCATCACTTGTGAAATTCACCTGATTGTACTTTATCCAATTTTCTCCACTGCGCCAGCCAACATAACCAGCTAATTTTGAGTAATCACAATTTACTGATTTATAAATCTTATTGATTACACTGAAACCAAACTTTCCTTGACTTGCCTGATACCAGAGCTTATCAATCTCTCGTAATTCTGTACAAGGAAATTTTTGAATATCTGATTTAGTCAAAAGAAGATCCTGTCTTCCTTCTACTTCGGCAATTTTTAGCATTAGCCGTCTAGTTTCAATATCTGCATCCTTCCAAGATTGCTTAGATAGGAATTGATGCAGTTGGTTGTAATCATGAATTGGCATTCCTTTATTTTTCCCTATTCCTATAAATCCCCGTAATAGGACTAAAACATAAAAATATAACGCGCACAATATGAAGAGAAAAACTCCATATCCTGCGCGCCTTCTCGATAATTTCCCAAGTCATAGAGGGGTACAGTATGAAAAAAGAAATTATCAAAATGAACTACTCTTACTAGTACAGTAAAGCGGAAATAAACAGACCATTTCTAAAAGCTCAAAGCTAGAGTTCACAATATTTTTGACTTTTAACTTTTAACTTTTGATTTTTGACTTCCGCACAGCAGTACTAAGGAGCAAGAGCATTACCACGAATCAAACTACCGATGGTTTTAGCAGTAATCTTCAACTGAGTAATGGGATTTGCCGGTACAACAGTTTTATACAAATAACTGTCAAAAGTCAGACGTTGCACATCCAAATCATCGCACATCTCTACAAAGGCTTCCCTAGTAGCATCAGAACGATAGAAGACTGTTTGCAGAATATCTAACACCTTATAGGTAAGTCCGTATTTCTTATCCCAACGCTTGATATAAATTTTAATCTCATCTTCCGTGGGAATACGGCTACCAGCATTAGAAACTTCCACAATAGTTTCCGCACACATACGTCCGGATTTAGCAGCAAAGTAAATGCCCTCTCCCGAAGACTTGGTAACATAACCCGCAGCATCACCAACCAAAGCAATACGTCCAACTACCCGACGGGGACGGGGATGCTCAGGAATGGGATGGGCTTCTACCTTAATTATCTTACCGCCTTCCAACTTTCTGGCAGCACGGGCGCGAATACCAGCTTGCAACTGCTTAATACTGGCTTTATTCACCTGCATTGTACCCGTGCCCACCGCTACGTGGTCGTATTTAGGGAATACCCAGGCATAGAAATCTGTAGAAACGTCATCACCGACATACATTTCTGCCAGATCGTTGTAAAATGCCATTTTATCCTCAGGCAAACGAATTCGCTCTTGAAAAGCGATCGCATAATTATAATCCCCTGCATCCATCTCCTTGGCAATACGGGAGTTAGCACCATCTGCACCGATAATTAAATCAACCTTCAGGGTTTTGGCAATTCCCTGGGCACCACCTTCGGTGTGGTCTACATAATGGATGGTATAAGGATCTGTATTATTTGTGGGAATATTAACTTTATGAACGGTGGCATTAATTAAATTTGCCCCTAATTTTGCTGCCCGATTCCGCAGAAAGCTATCTAATACCTCCCGCCGGCACATTCCAATATATTCTTCTTCATTGACTAAATTAATATCCACCTCACGATTGGAGGGAGATATCATCTTCATCTTCCGCACTCGGCGATCAATAATATCTTCAGGCAAATCAAACTCATCCACCATACATAGGGGAATAGCGCCACCACAAGGCTTGGCATTATCTAACTTGCGCTCAAATAAATAGGTTTCAATCCCAGCCTTTGCCAGTGTTTCAGCGGCTGATGAGCCAGCTGGACCTGAGCCAACAACAGCAACCCTTAGTGTCAAAGGTCTTCTCCCAATCTAGACATTTACCGAAAGCATCGTACCACGTAGATTTGGCTGATTTACCCTTCTAACCGCCAGATAGGTGGTAAATGCAATATTCCTTAATATTTCGTCGTAATTTCCTTGGTTAACTATAGATAAATCTGGGGTCAATTCACATCTTGCACCACAAGATGATTGAGATATTTGGCGTTGCTTCCTTTGCGGGATGATTTTCTTTTCTCTCTCTATCAGAAAATCCTTTCTTTGCGTCCTACCCTAGGGTCTGTTTTCAAACCCAAAATTAGCATCAATTGTAGGTTGGGGAGCCACTCTTGTGCGCGGGTTCCCCGCGTTGAGAGAAGTGGCGTTTGAGGAACGTAAACCCGTAAAGCCTGCGGCATAGCTCCGCTTACCGCGCAGCGTGTCGCGAAAGCGACTCAGGGGCTTCTCGAAGAGTAACCCAACATTTTCCGTACACCCAGTTGGGTTTGGTTTCGTTCTACCCAACCTACACCATAGTTTGAAAACACGCCCTACGGGAAGCCACTTCGTGGCTAATGCGTCTTTGTGGTTCATACTTCATCCCTCTATTGTGCAACGCCAGATATTTGATTGCATTGCCCACCTTGCCCACCTTACCCTTATTGATAAGGTGCAAGATATGTGTAAACGAAAAAATATGTAGGAAAGGCAGAAAAAGTAAGTAGTAAGCATATATTTACTGTAGGGTGCGTGACGCTGCGAGAATATTTGAACGTAGCAATGAGTAACCTCACGCACCAACCACCCATTGTGACAATTGCGTAAGTCTTGCCAAAGTAGAAATGTCTTCTTTGGTTTTGTTTTGGTGACAATGTTTATGTAGAAGCTGAAGATTATCCCTTCGATTACTTTCCCCATTTGATTTGGGAATAATGTGGTCGAGTTCTAAGCTGTTTAATAACTGTGTAAATGGATAATTGGGAATTAGTGGGTTTTAAGCCACCACTGATTGTAATGGCGAATTGTGAATTGGTAATCTCATAGTGTGTATCTCTGATATTTAAGTAATACTACTAAACTAACTTTGAATTTCCTTGATATAAGATTTATTTGTAATAGTAAGTTGCATATTAATCAAAAACTAATGAACGATACACATTTAATCTGGTTTAATGGTACAGGTGAGTCGCCAAAAGATAATTCACATTTATTTGAAAATATAAATAAGGATGACTACACAGTAGTTTCTGGATGGGGAACACCTGAATTCAGAGCGAAAAATTTATCTCCTAAGACAGAACAGTCTCTTGGAATTGGATCTAGGGATTTAAAGATAATCAGAGATAAATTTCATGAGTTAAATATTTTAGAAAAAATTAAAAATAAAGACAAGGTAATTGTTGGTGGTTTTAGTCGTGGAGCAGCTTTCTTTGTACCATTTTTTATAGATTTTATGTTCCAAGAAAGTAACTGTGATTTCAGTAAATTTATGGTGCTTTTAATAGATCCAGTTACAGGTACTAAACATAATAAAAATGGTTGGGTTCAAAATATTGCTGCCGAAGTAAGTAAAGTAATAAATAAAATATTTCCCATTATTAAGGGATATTCTAATACTGTAAAAACATTAGAAGATGAAGGCTTATTTTCTCCTAAAGATAAAAGAGAATCGATAATAGACAAACTTCCCAAAAAATGTGAATTATATGGAATAGTCTTGTGTCCTGGGTTTGAACACAAACATAAGTTTTTCCCGCTAGATGACACCTTTTTAAATGCTTTTGAACTAGTAGGACTACAAAAATTGTATACTGCTCGTATGGGAATTACTCATGGAGCATTGTGTAGTTGGAGTACAAGAAATAAGAAGGATAGAGATACATTTATTAATACTTTCAAGGTTTATTCTAAAACTACTAGAAAACGATGGAAACCTTGGGAAATAATACCTGATGATAAAACAGTATTAACTTTTCATCAGTTGGATCAAGAATTACAATCAATGCTTCAAGCTAATTTAGACATCGAAGTTACCAAAACTCTATTTGAATCATTGCTTTCAGATAATATTCCTAATGAAGATTTTTTTCATAAGCTTCATTCCAGGATAAACGCAACGAATAATTTGTTAACAAACTACAAATACATCGACTATGAAAAAAATGATAGACCACGTATCATAGATGGCACAACAATAATGAAAAAAGGTATGAGAGAAATAGAGAATAAATCAGCAGGAGACCTAAAAAAATTACTAGAAAACTGGAGAGAAGAAGTACATCCGTCTAGAGAATTAGAAATGGAATCTTGTAATGTTTAGCTAAATCTAAAAGAAGCCTCACATCTTGCCCGGAAGGGGAGTGTGAGATGAATTTTTGGGAAATCAAGGTGCCGGGTTACCATAAAACTAAAGTCGGGAGGGGCACGTGCCTGACTATAAACTGCGGTAGTGGGAAACAATTGGAGTACCACGAACGAATTTCTGCAGGGATAATTTTCGGCAGAAGCCTACACTTACCCGTCAGGGAAGTGTAGGCGTGACCCGCGCATGGTCCGGCTACACGTACTAAGTCCACCTACGCGGACTATGGAAAATCAAGGTTTTGAGCCTGCTCCCGGCAGGCTTTGATCATGTAGCCGAGGCAGCGCGTTGCGGAGGACAGTTGCATGGGCGGGTTCCCCGACTTGTGCAAACTGTCCGTTGAGGTTTCCCCCGTTGTAGCGACTGCCGTCCAGGCTTTAGCCTGCGGGCTTTTAGGGTTTGAAAACACGCCCTAGGGCGCAAGCATTGCGCCCCTACTTCTCACTCATAACTCCCAATTATGAGAATCAAGACTGCGTTAGCGTAAAGCCTACGGCATAGCTGACGCTTAACGCACAACATCTCGTGAAAGCGGCTCAGCTTACCGAAGGTATCGCTAAATCAAGGTCATTATAGACTATTAAGTCAAAAAGTAAGATAATATTTTAAATAAATATAGCACTACGCAATTAGGGCGCGGACATTGTTGAATGCAGCAAACCTATGAATAGTAAACTTATTACTTATTACTTATTACTTACGCGTAGCACTATACAGGCTGGGTAGAACGAAGTATAGGCTTGGAGATCAATGGGTAACTTCACCCCTACCAATCAATTTTTGAATGAGAAACAATCGTGGCAGGAAGAAAATTAGAATTTGACCGAGAACAAGCCCTAGAAAAAGCAATGGAATTATTCTGGTGTCAAGGTTACAACGCAACAGGACTAAATGACCTATTAAAACATATGGGCATTCAACGTCAGAGCCTTTACAATGCCTTTGGCAGCAAACACGAACTATTTATTGAAGCTATTAGACACTATGGAAAAACTAGGGTGCGACAAGTCGAGGAATGTTTGGATGCACCAGGCTCGCCCCTAGAAAATATTCGTAATTTGTTGACTAATATTGCCACACAAGCAATTAATCCTAACTATCGGGGCTGTTTAGTTGCAAATTCTATTATGGAGTTAGCACCCCACGATCCTGCGGTAGAAGAAGTAACTGGAATGCTAGCAAGGCGAGTGGAACAAGCCCTAGAAAGAGCATTGGAAAGAGCAGTGGTTACGGGAGAATTGACTGAGAAAACTAACACCAGGGAAGTCGCTCGTTTCCTCTATAACACTATCTTGGGTTTAAATGTCCGAGGTAAGGCTAGTCTCGCTCGTACATCTATTGATGACATATTAAAGGTGGCACTATCTGTACTTAATTGACCAAACCCCTTCGGGGTAGGGGATGGGGGGTAGGTTATGGGGGATAGGGATTAAACCCCGAAGTCAATGGATACAAGCCCTCCGCAGTCGCTCATGGGGGAGACCCCCAAGACCGCGCTGCTCTCTATTTTTAAATATGGAAAACAACCAAGATGTATTTTGAGCCACTGCGGTGGACGGGTTCCCCGGCATAAAGCAAGTGGCGAACCCGAAGGGTGAGATACGTAGTACGAAAAAATACTCCGTCGAAGTTAGAAACCCCTTATTTTAATAATGGGGTTCCCTAACCCCCAACCCCTATAGTCCCTGAAATTATTAAGGATTTTTTGTCCCCAAAATTTGACCAATAAGTCAAAAATATTGTAACCTACAAATATAGTTGACTGATAAGTCAAAAAAATTGCCACCATCAGGTAAATAAAATGACTAACATAACTTCTTCCCCATCTCTAACCGAGCAACTAGCCGAGCAAAAAGCCAAGGTAGTTCAAAACTTACCTGCAGAGATAGTAGATGTAATGCTACAAAAAACAGGTGAATTAGAAAACTCTGGGATTACTGCAAACAGCTTGGGAGTGGGCGATAGTGCCCCCGATTTTCAGCTTCCTGACGCTGTGGGTAACATTGTCCAATTGCAAGAACTACTGGCAAAAGGTCCGGTGGTGCTAACATTTTACCGTGGTGGTTGGTGTCCTTACTGTAACTTGGAGTTAAGAGCATTACAGCGATCGCTACCTGAATTAGAACAATACAATGCTTCCCTAGTGGCTGTATCTCCAGAAACTCCAGATAATTCCCTAACTACAGCCGAGAAAAATCAACTGGAATTTGCAGTTCTCAGCGATAGGGGACTGAATGTAGCACGCCAATATGGTTTAGTGTTTACCCTAGACTCAGAATTACGTCCAATTTATGAGCAATTAGGCATTGACTTACCAAAGCACAATGGTGACGAAAGTTATGAGCTACCCATTCCAGCAACTTACGTGATTGATAAAGAAGGCGTAATTCGCTATGCCTACGTGAATACAGACTATACCCAAAGAGCCGAGCCGAAGGAAATAATTGCAACCGTCGCCCAACTCTGATGGGGAGATGGGGAGATGGGGAGATGGGGAGGTTGGGAGATTGGGGGATTGGGGGATTGGGAGATGGGGAGATGGGGAGGTTGGGAGATTGGGGGATTGGGGGATTGGGAGATGGGAAGATGAAGTGATGGGGAGATGGGGAGAAATATTATTTATTTGTTGTATTCCCTCCTTCCCTCCTTCCCTCCATCACTCCTTCCCTCCTTCCCTCCTTCCCTCCTTCCCTCCATCACTCCTCCCCTCCTTCCCTGGCGCGTTTACTTCCAAAAGTTGTAAAATAATAAGAAATGTTAAGAAAATTAAAATAAATATCAATGCCAAATCAGCGTATTGGCGCAGAGAAATCCCGTGTCATAGTTATTGGTGCTGGGATTGGGGGACTTACAACTGGGGCACTATTAGCCCGTAGAGGTTACGATGTTTTAATGTTGGATGCAGCCATTGTCCCTGGAGGTTGTGCATCCACCTTCAAACGGCGAGGCTTTACCTTTGATGTGGGAGCAACCCAGGTAGCGGGTTTAGAGAAGGGAGGCATTCATCACCGTATTTTTAGAGAATTAGACATAGATTTACCGCCAGCTACCCCTTGCGATCCTGCTTGTGCGGTATATTTGCCTGGAGAATCTGCACCAATCAACGTTTGGCGAGATCCGCAAAAATGGCGACAGGAAAGGCAGAAACAGTTTCCTGGTAGCGAGCCTTTCTGGAAATTGCTAGCAAATTTATTTAAAGCGAGTTGGGAATTTCAAGGGCGTGACCCAGTACTTCCACCCCGTAACCTGTGGGATTTATTACAACTAACCAAGGCAGTACGTCCGAGTACATTTATTACTATTCCTTACACCTTGTTTACCGTGGGTGATGCCTTACGTTTGTGTGGGTTGGGGGGCGATCGCCGCCTACGGACTTTTCTCGATTTACAGTTAAAATTATACTCCCAGGTTAATGCTGAGGAGACAGCCTTACTATATGCTGCTACAGCCTTAGGGGTATCCCAAGAGCCACAGGGATTGTATCATCTCCAAGGTAGTATGCAGGTGTTGAGCGATCGCCTAGCAGCAACCTTAGAAAGGGATGGTGGTAAATTATTGATGCGCCACACTGTAGAAAGTATTGGGGTTGATGGTGGTAAAGCCACAGGGGTAGTCATTCGCAACCAAAAAACTGGAGAAGTTTGGACGGAAACAGCAGATCATGTTGTTGCCAATGTAACTGCTCAAGACTTAGTAAGATTACTTGGAGATAAAGCTCCAGATGGGTATAAAAAACGAGTTTCCAATCTGCCGACCGCATCCGGCGCATTTGTAGTATATTTAGGCGTAGATGCCAGTGCCATTCCCACTGATTGTCCACCACACCTACAATTTATGTATGATGCTGATGGACCCATTGGAGAAAACAACTCCCTGTTTGTCTCCGTTAGCCATCCTGGGGATGGACGTGCTCCTGAGGGCAAGGCGACAATTATTGCTTCTTCCTTCGTAGATACAGAACCTTGGTGGCAGACGAATAATTATGAAGGAATGAAACGCCGGTATACAGAAGATGCTATTTCTCGCCTCGCTCAATTTTTCAATCTCACACCAAAAACAATTATCTATCAAGAAGCAGCCACACCCCTCACCTTTGCGAGATTTACAGCTAGGAATCGAGGTATAGTTGGAGGTATCGGTCAAAGACTATCTACCTTTGGACCCTTTGGTTTTGCCAATCGCACGCCCATTAATGGGTTGTGGCTAGTTGGTGACTCTACCCATCCCGGTGAAGGTACTGCTGGGGTAAGTTACTCAGCTTTGACTGTAGTCAGGCAAATTGAGAATTCTTGACATACTCCCACGAATAGAATCCGTGGGATTCTGGGATACTGGCGTAGAAAGCAGGTTTTACCCGTCTTACATTTACTCTCCCACGCCTACTCTGTAAATCTAAAATCTAAAATCCAAAATTGTATGGCTGAAACTGGAAGGATCAGGGTTGCTAGAGATAAAGCTGAATTAGTTAAAGCTTTGACTTCAGGGGATGGGTGTACTGGTCCTTTTGCAACTTTTGCTGATGTCATAGTTTTTGCTGCTGCCTTGGGTGCAAAGCATAATAAGCGAGTTCCTGTCAGAGATATATCAAAGCGGGAACCATCGCCAATCAGGTTAGAAACTTTTGTCGCAATTGGGCATGATTGGGTAATTAAATTACTAGGAATTACTGAGACTGAAGGCATAGATATATTATCTCTGACGCTTGAGGAAAATGAAGTTCAGCGTAACCATATTTTTGAAGAGTATGCCAATGGGGGGTTGGAAATATTACAAACAGAATTGCGGGGAGCCATTGACTATTCAGAGAGAATTTTATTAATGCTCAGTTCACAGAGATTTAAGACAGAACAGCAAGAAGAAGAGTTTGATTTAAGTAAATTCCTCTCGTAACCTCTAAATACTTAAACCGTTACATAAAACTTACCCAAAACTACCTATAACTAGACAAATCTAGACATATGTCATTTTGGTGTTTACTTCTTGCTTCGACTGGGGTAGTCGGCTACTTGCCATCCACAAGCTGAAACTGTCTATTGGAGTTGCCTTAAGTAATAGTAGAGAATAGTAGAGTGTTAACTAGCAAAACTTTCAATCAAATGCCAGTGACGACAATTTTCGATCGCTTGTTTAATATACATGAAAATTTGCCGACAGTGGTTGTCTATTTGGAGTGGCAGTTCTTCATTTTTAACCACCATAGTCATCCTGGTTTCCGTTTCCGTGGCTGTGGATTTATCAATTAAAAGTTCTGCAATTGCTAACTTGGAAAAGGTAACTTGACCAAGAACCTCACGAGCCATAACATAATCGGACGTATAGTAAACCACATCCAAACCACAATCTTGCAGAAGTTCGATTAACAATTGCTGGAGATGTTCAAAAGGGATAGAAAGAGTAAAAGAGCATGTATACCGAGCCATATTAGCCCCACCAAGTCTTGCAACACTCTGTCCATCCTATAATAACTAAACCGTTAATTGACAGGTGTTTGCATACAATCGGGTTTTGGGTATAAGTATCTATGAAAATTGCAATTACAGGAGCAACAGGATTTGTGGGTAGCCGCCTAGTTGCTAGACTACAGGAAGAAGGGCATCAAGCCATCGCTTTAACCCGCAATACATCTTATGCTCGTAAAGTATTCCCATCCTCAGCTTTTCCCAATATAGAAATAGTTGCCTATACACCCACTGCTCTTGGCTCTTGGCAAGAAGCTATATCGGGATGTGATGGTGTGGTGAATTTAGCTGGAGAATCCATAGCCGAAGGACGTTGGACGGCAGAAAAAAAACAGGAAATTCTCAATAGCCGTCAGCTTTCCACACAAAATATTGTCGCAGCCATAGCCAATGCCGAACATAAACCCAATGTCTTAATTAATGCTTCCGCCATTGGTTACTACGGGACAAGTGAAACTGCCAGCTTTACCGAAGATAGCCCTTCAAGCAATGATTTTTTGGCAGAGGTTTGTCAAGTCTGGGAAGCAGAGGCGCGAAAAGTTAGTGATGCCGGCGTGAGACTGGTAATTTTACGCCTAGGGATTGTTTTAGATGCTGGTGGTGGAGCACTAGCAAAAATGATTACCCCTTTTAAAATGTTCGCTGGTGGTCCTATTGGTAACGGCAATCAATGGTTTTCCTGGATTCATCGAGATGATTTAGTTAACTTGATTCTCCAGGCTTTAACTGATTCAAATATGTCAGGTGTATATAATGCAACAGCTCCTCAGCCCGTGCGGATGAACGAGCTTTCTCAAGCTATGGGCGCGGTTATGAATCGTCCTTCTTGGCTTCCTGTGCCCAGCTTTGCCATTGAAGCCCTTTTAGGAGATGGAGCAATTGTAGTATTGGAAGGTCAACAGGTATTACCCCAACGCACCTTAGATAGCGGCTTCAAATACAAGTATCGTAATTTACGTGATGCATTAGTAGAAATACTTAATAAATAAGGCGATCGCACCTCCAAGTTGTTGTTCAGTTGATTCATTGATGGGATGAGACCTCGTCGGGACGGACGAGGTTTAAATCTAAATTCTTCATTCTAAATTCGCTCATTCCCCTTAACTTACCGATCGCTGGAAAATTTGCGCCCAACCCAGCTAATTATGCCACTGAGGATAGCACCGCCCATGAGAATGCCAATGGCTGGGTTAAATAGAGGTTGCCAGAGGCTATGCCATACATCCAAGCCTAGGGGTACTCCCATAGCCTTACCTATTGACGCGATCGCTAACCAGGCAAACCCCAAAATTACTAGAAATACATCTGCCACCAATACTAGGTTGAGCCAATTGACAATTTTCTCTTTCATCGGTTCTCGATTTTTTCATTTGCACCAAAGTTGGAGGTTGGGAATAGGTAACTAAGATTATCAGTTACCCATCGCCGATCACCAGTGATTATTCTTCAAAAATCCATTTCTTGACTTTTGTTAAACTCTGCCAATCAGGTTTTCTGCTGAATCCATCCTCAATACTGTTTTTAATTTCCTCTTCCCACTCTGAGTTAACAAAAATTAACTGTTGGGCGAGTTCTATGTGCTGTCGCAAACCTTTGTGGTTGGTTTCTAGCATAGCAAGAGCCAAGTTAACCCGAGCTTGGGGATCTTCGGGATTAAGCTTTACAGCCTTCTGTGCTGCTTTGTAAGCCAGATTAGGTTTATTATCCAATAAATATAGCCATGCCAAGCAAGTCCAAGCGGCACTACTTTTAGGAGCGCGATCGCAAACTTCCTTAAATGCAGGGATCAATTCAGATGCAGGTTCTCCAGCTTTATATCTTTCCAAACCCTTGTCAAAAAGGGTGTCAACAGTTTTAGTCATTAGTCATGGGTCATTGTTATCAAGTCATTAGTCATTCGTCCTCAGTCAGTAGTTTGCCACAAATGACAAAGGACAAATAACAAAAGACAATATTACCAAAAACAATGTGTTTGCCGAATTTGTGGGTGAAGAATCCTCACGGCTTTAATTTGAGGAGTCTCAAACACCAAAGGATTTACCGCAACCACAGGTTTGATTAGCATTGGGATTGGTAAACTGGAAACCACCACCAATCATGGCATTACTGTAATCAAGCATCAAACCATAGAGATATAAAAGGCTCTTGCGATCGCAAACAATTTTAAAGCCATCATAATCAAAAACTTCATCAGATTCAGGAGAAATCTGACTAATTTGCTCAAAATCCATCATGTAGGACATTCCAGAGCAGCCACCTTGACGGACTCCCACCCTTAAGCACAGGTCAGAGCCTTGCTGATCCCGTAATAGTTTGACCTGTTTTAATGCGGCTTCGCTCAACAGAATACCTTTTTGTTGAGACTGGGTTGCTTGTGTCATTTGCTGTTTGAACTCCTAGTATTGTCTCGAACTATCACTAATATCAAAATCAAAATATATTTGGGATTAAGAACCCGATAGTTTTTGTATTTATTCTAGCGACATTCCAGGCAGACCCAATGAAAAATTTTTCAACCTTCAGGGTAGACTACGCCTTTTTTTTATGTCCGTTCCCCCTTCCCTCACTCCCTCACTCCCTCACTCTGGGTGGGGAAACCCCGCCCCTACTCCTGAACTCCGAACTCCGAACTCCTGAACTCCCTATTATCAAGCAATAAAATTGTCAATTTATAAGTATTTGTTCCACAGCACCCAGAGATTTTTATTCTAAAATTGAGAAACTCGGTGTTTTTAAAGATTCGGTGTTTTTGCTGTTTTATGCTTTTAGCAAATACCGATTGGGCTTTGAATCTACAATTCCTCCTGACTCGATAAATTACCGTCCTCCTTGCTGCTTCTAGTTAAATTACTCTATGACAACCTTTAATCGCTCTACCAGTCGCAGACTGAAGAAATTAAATCAAATTCCTTCTATATGGGAGGGCGATCGCCGTCCATTATCATCATCACCCTCTACCTCCCATGAATCCGAGGCTAGAGGTGAATGTATTCTTTGGGTAGATGGTTCTCAAGGTATTGTCCGAGGCATGGATGTAGTTCCTAAGGACACCGGACCAGAAGCAATTGTGCGTACATTAATGCGGGCAATGGAACACCCCCACAATCCAGCTAAACCAGCCCGTCCTCAAAAAATAGTTGTCAAAGACCGAGAAATTCAATTCTACCTGCGGGGGGTACTGCAAGATTTAGATATAAATATTGATTATGCTCCAGAATTACCGTTAATTGACGAACTATTTCGCGGATTTGCCGAAGTCCTCGATAATCAAACTCCCGATTTACCACCCCAGTATGCTCAAAATTTAAGGGAGAAAGCCTTTGCCATTTGGCAAGCAGCACCTTGGGAATTTCTAGAAGAACAGCAAATTATATCCATAGAACTTAATCAGTGGGATGTGGGTACCCTCTATGTCTCAATCATGGGGATGTTGGGCATGGAGTATGGCATCTTGTTATATCGTTCAGCAGAGTCCCTGAGGCAATTCCGTTCCACAGTTTTAAGAGGAGACGAATCCCAAGAAGATTTGGAAGAAGCTTTCCTCAAACAAGATTGTCTATTTTTAACCTTTGAAGCAATGGAAGGAGACGATGAATTAGAAGATTTAGCCAGCTTACCTTTATCCGCAATTGAACCTACCTTTGGCAATATTCACCCCTTAGAAGGATTGCGCTCGGTATTATATGACGAAGAAGCATTAGTAGTTTCAGTAGCACTAGAAGCATTACAGAGATTTTTCCGGAATCAACGCAGTCAATTCACCAGCGATTCCTTTCCCGAAATCAGTCGTCGCTTCCGTATTCCTGTACCCCAGGGTCATGAATCCATTAAATCGGTCAATGTCTCCCTGGCTACCATGCCTCAACTAGCAGATGAATTGGAAGCAATGGCAGATTTGGCTACAGAGGATGAACTGGGGATATCAATGCCCATGTTTCATTCTTTGCGAGATGACTTAATTCCAGAAGATTCATTTCTCAGTTTGGGTGTAGTTTCTTGGGAAATGTTGGAATATCTACGCGAAACAGTAAAGTGCCAAAAAGTCAAGCAAATTAAATCAGCAGGTGATGGTCTGCCGGTAATTTTAATTCAAACCTCCCGTCCTAAAGGAAAAACGATAATTGAAAAAATCGAACAAGCTGGGGGACTCAAAGCAATTTGCTTTAACCCAGGTGACGATTTTTTAGATGAAGAATCCTACGATTTAGGTTTATTGCAAACCGGCAATGATGAGTTGTTTTTGTTTGGTGAATTTTTAGCAGAAGATCCGGTTCATGTAGAAGCCCGCAAAAAATGGAATCAACGCTGCAAAAAGACTAAGGGCTACTGCGGTTTGATTATTGCCAGAGGATTAACCGGAGCCTCCCGTGGCAACCCACAATTACGGGATATGATGGCTTTATTTGAAGTGCGATCGCTAGCCCCTGAGGATTTAGAAGGGAGTGAGGGAGTGAGGGAGTGAGGGAGTGAGGGAGTAGGGGCGCATTGCGTGCGCCCTTAAAAAGTTAGTCACAAAGCATTTTCATGCTTGGTTGTGGGATTTTTCCGTGGAGGACTGACTTGTAACATCACGTACCAATCACCAATTGTGACAATTGCGTAAGTCCTGTCTAAAATCTAAAATCGAACGACCCTTCAGTTGTACACTACATTTACTAAAGTTAGTGAGGCGATCGAGGCGTTGGATAAGCTTCTAAGAATATCTAGATGGATTGATGCCTGCAATGAACGTATAGGCAAACTCACCAGTTGGCTAGTACTGGTAATGATAATTATTGGTGTATGGAATGTTATCGGTAGATACCTAGGGCGGATTATAGGTAGAGAATTAAGTTCCAATGCTTACTTGGAAGCTCAATGGTATATGTTCGATTTAGTTTTTTTCCTAGGAGCAGCTTATATTCTCAAACATGACGAACATGTCCGCGTTGATATTTTTTATAGCCAATGTTCCCCTAAAAGAAAAGCGCTAATTAATCTTTTGGGAACTGTATTATTTTTAATTCCGTTTTGCGTACTAGTAATTATTTTTTCTTGGGATACGGTTATTTATTCTTGGATCGATCTAGAAGTATCCCCCGACCCTGGTGGTTTACCTCGTTACCCCATTAAAACCCTAATTCCCATTGCTTTTATTCTGCTTATTTTCCAAGGGATTTCGGAAACAATTAAAAATTTTGCCATTCTGACCAACAGATTAGAACCCCAGGAGGCACAGAATAATGGTGAGTTATGATTGGCTCGGTCCAGCTATGTTTGCCGGGGCTTTATTACTATTATCCTTCGGTTATTCCGTAGCTTTTTCCCTTGGCGGTGTATCTATCATATTTGGGTTAATTGGCATAGTCCTACAAGAATTAAACCCAGACCAAGCAATATTTGATGTTGGTTTAGCCAGCTTAATGCCAGAAAGAATTTTTGGCGTTATGAATAACATTACTCTTTTAGCTATTCCCTACTTTATTTTTATGGGAGCCATGTTGGAAAAAACGGGGATAGCAGAAAGGCTGTTAGAAACTATGGGGATTTTACTCGGGCGCTTGCGTGGTGGACTTGCCCTGGCTGTAGTCATTGTGGGTGCTCTCCTAGCTGCAACCACGGGAGTAGTAGCTGCCACGGTGGTTGCTATGGGTTTAATTTCCCTGCCCATTATGTTACGTTATGGCTACAACAAACAATTAGCCACTGGTGTCATTGCTGCATCTGGCACCTTAGGACAAATTATCCCTCCCAGTGTAGTACTAGTAGTCTTAGCAGATCAGTTAGGAATCTCAGTGGGCGATTTATTCATTGGCTCCTTGATTCCTGGCTTAATGATGGCAACTGTATTTGCTCTCCATGTATTAATTGTCTCTTATATCAAGCCAGATGTTGCTCCAGCTTTACCAGCAGAAGTGAGAAATATTGGTGGGAGAGCATTGTGGAAGAGGGTTTTCCAGGTTATGTTACCGCCTTTACTTTTGATTTTACTGGTATTGGGTAGTATATTTTTTGGCATTGCCACCCCTACAGAAGCCGGGGCAGTGGGCTGTGTAGGAGCCATAGCCCTTGCCGCATTTAATGGTGAACTCCGCAAACAAACCTTGCACCAAGTATGCGATGCAACCTTGCGGATCTCCAGTATGGTGATTTTTATCCTTTTAGGTTCCACTGCCTTTAGTTTAGTTTTTCGGGGATTGAATGGCGATGTATTTATGTCTGACTTCCTCGCTAACCTTCCTGGAGGCAAAATCGGCTTTTTAGCTGTGAGTATGTCTGTGGTACTGCTCCTGGGTTTCTTTATTGACTTTTTTGAGATTGCCTTCATTGTCATACCCTTGTTTGCTCCAGTGGCGAAACAACTTGGCATTGACATGATTTGGTATGGAGTCATACTAGGGGCAAATTTACAAACATCTTTCCTCACACCCCCCTTTGGTTTTGCTCTGTTTTACCTCCGTGGTGTGTCACCTCCAGAAGTGACTACTGGTGACATTTATCGAGGAGTTATCCCGTTTATCATTTTACAATTGCTAGTGCTGGCATTAATTATTACTTTTCCGGGAATTGTTACTTTCTTGCCTTCCTTAGCAACACCAGCATTGCCTGGTAGTTCTTGAAGCAGGCAAGGAATCTTTTCCTATTGGCAATCATCTATTTCATTTATAGCAGGAGGCAGGAAGGAAAAACTTATACCAATTTCAAAAAAATAATGCAACAGTTCGATTCCTCACAAACCTAGACTGAATCAGCATTTCTTAGTTGCGAATTTAGTTGCGAATTGTGAATTGGTATTAGTATGCCTTCATTATGGTTTCTCAATTTGTCCTAACCTTTAATCGTAGTACTATAAGGCTACGCGCTAGGGAACTCTGAACAGGGAAAAGCAGACTGTCAAAGGGTTTGAGGATTTAAAAATGTCCGCTCCTAAATACGTAGTCCTATATCAAAAATAATTTGTTTGGAACTATTACAACCCAGTAATCTGTCACGTAAGAAGTGATAGACCTAATGTAGAGATATACCTTTAATACAGGTATGCCTTTACCAATTTTTGATGAGGTACATATCTCTCGTAAAAATAGTTACTGTATAAAGCTATGCAAACTCAGTGTAATTGTAAATTCCTTGTGGAACACTCACAAGTACTGCTATGGTGACTATACTTGACAAAAAAATTTACAAAAATTAACTATTCTTCATATTCATCTATGTCTCATGTTAGTTCTGCATCTCACAAGCAGATGCCCAAATTATTGGTATTAATGGCAGGAGGATGTTTGACTTCTGTGGTTGGGGGTATAGTTTCTCCCGTGCTTCCAGAAATTGTTGAACAGCTCCAACCAGATCCCCGTTGGGCTGGAATGTTAGCAAGTATGCATTGCCTAACCATCGCTATGTTTGCTCCTTTGATGGGGATCTTAGCGGATCGAATTGGCAAATTAAAGGTGCTCATCCCATCCCTGGTATTTTACGCTGTATTTGGTGTTGCCGGAGCATTAATGCCAGATTTTCTACCCTTGTTGCTCACCCGAGCACTCTTGGGAGCAACAACTGCTGGTATTGCTGCTGCTAGTATTGGCATCATCAGTAATATGTATGAAGGAGATGAACGAGCGCGGGTACTGGGTTATGCTTCCAGTATATTTGCAATTACCAGTATTTTCTTCCCTATTTTGGGTGGATGGGTTGGTTCTTTTAATTGGCGATATGCCTTTTGTTTGTATGCTGTAGGCTTGCCAATAGCTTTTTGTGCCACTTTATGGTTACGAGAAGAACCGAGCCAAAGATCTGCCAATGCCCTACCTGGTAAGCAAAAAGAACTACTGCAAACACTGCAAGCTCCTAGTAATTTAACCCTATTTGTAGCCCTACTTTTAACATCAGGAATATTTTATGTCGTAATTATTTATGCTCCCCTACATTTCAAAGCCACTATTGGAGCCGACACCTTGCTTAACGGTATGATTTTAGCCTCACGGGCAATAGGAGCAGCAATTATCTCTGCTTTGGGTGCGAGTCGTTTAGCCAAACGTTTGGGAGCTGCTCGAGCAATTTCCCTCGGATTTGTGTTAATGGCAGTAACATTAATCACTATTCCCCATGTTGAGCAAATTTACTTTATTTTTGCGATCGCAGTCATATTTGGTACTGGCTTCGGCATTGTCATGCCCAATCTTTACAACGCTCTGGCTGAGGTAAATCAACCAGAAGTACGCTCTAGCGTTTTAGCGATCGGTAACGGTGCTAGTTACTTAGGACAATTTCTCTCACCAGTTTTCCTCGGACCACTGTGGAAATACGGTGGTGCTACCGTATTTTATGTGGGTGCAGCAGTGTCAATTATCACAGCTATATTAGCTCTCAAGCAAGACAAAGCCTTACGGAATTGAACTGATAAGTCGCGGATATTTTAGATCCTTTTAGATCCCCGACTTCTGTCCTAGTACTTCACCAAATTAATTTTAATGGGACAAAGCACTAGGAATTGCTACGATGTGCAGATATTTATTTAGAAGTCGGGGATCTTTAGCCTACAATTTAACAGTATTTTCAAACCTTTGTTCCCATTGCTCATGATTAGCTTTTGCTTCCTGAATTACAGGCGATGCAGCAATGAGATTATTCACCAACCAATTGACAAGAGAAAGGGGAAAACCTAAGGGTCTAGCAATGTCTAGAAATAAAACCACGCGATAGCCATCAGTTTCATTCCAGGCTTCGTGGTAGAAAGTATCATCAAAAATCAAACTTTTACCTTCTTCCCAATAAGCAACTTTATCGGCTATGCGAATCCGACAAGCAGATTTGGGTTCTGGAACCATTAAACCCAAGTGATAGCGAATGATACCTTTATGCTTACCTCGGTGTTCGGGAATGTGTTTACCGGGAGCAAGGATAGAAAAAAATGCTACCTTCATTCCCGGAATTTTTTCCAAGAGTTTTGTGGTTTGGGGACAGCGTTGGCAATTTTTAGTAGCTTTAAAGCCAAAAGCATAAAAGAAGTAGGTTTTCCAGAGATTATCATTAGCAATGCGATATTGTCTGGTGGAAATATCTTGAAAATTGGGTAACTCGTCTACATCTTCAAGTACTTGTTCTAATTCCTGGCGAATTACCATCCAGTTCGCTTCTAGTTCTGCAACCCAGGGAAATTGCTCAGGCTCAAAAAAAACCGAGTCACCAATTAAAGAATATTTCCCGACTAATTTCTCCAACCATGAATCTTTTAGTACAGCTTTTTCCAGATTTTTGACAATTATATTAATTAAGCTTTTCATGATTTATCTAACAATTAAATTAAAAATTGCCTGGGGTAATGTCATCCACAGGGGAATTAGTAAGCATACCATCAGATAAGTAGCAAATTGCTTTTGCTGATTCATGGAACATTGAGCTAAACCAAGTATACATAGCATGGCTGCAAAACTATATACGGGTATCAAAGGGTAGGTTGTGACAATAAATAAAATCAGTAACCAATTGCGATTTTTATCAAGCCACTTTGGTATAGGAGAGAGAAAAGCGACAGTAATCACACCCTCAATCAGCAAAGTCCAGTAGGAACAAACTAGACTCACAGAACTCATCAATGGACTAGTTATAATTTTGACTTGCTCGTTTGTAAACCCATTGGCTTGCATCGCTGCAAATGCTTCCCGGTTACTTTGCAAAACCTCTAAATCCAATCCTCCCAACAGAAAGGCTCCCATCTCCAGTCTATTATCGAGTAAAAATGTGGCGTGTAAAAACGAACCATCTAAATACTCACCAGTCATAAATTTCCAGACAGTTGATAAAAAGAAACATAAGCCCAGCAAGAGTTTAGCATTCCAACTCATGACTTTCTCTGGCTGGGGACTGTAAATTGCCAACAGACAAACTAAACACCAATAAGTGATTAAATATTCATGGTTGACATAAAGGAACCAAAACCTGATGTTATTGACAACCAGAACCGCACAAAGAACAAGCCACATAAATCTTTGAGTCAGCAACCGAGGAAATAAGAGCATTAAGCCACTCAAAATCCTTTCTGGTAGTCTTGTCAGTTGAATTTCATCAATTCCATGTAGCAGTACCAATAGTAGCGTTAATCGCAGTATTAGAAGGTATCTCGGTTGCTGTATCAGCTTCACAAAAGCTTGACGAGAACTATCAAGAACCTTGCGGATCATCTTGTAGCCTCCACCCCTGAACTCAAAGCTTCATAACGGATGCTACTAGTTTCCCGGTTATGATGCAAGCGCCAGACTTGAACCTTGACTTTTTGCAAATTTGCAGGTATTGGTCGTTTAACCCCTTGATTTTCACTTACATTTGATTGGGAATCTAGAACCTTTTGGGCAAATTTCTGTAGCAACTCTTTTCTGGGAAAAGTTCTGATTAAAATCAAATCTCTATCGGAAAAAAGATAGTTGAGAGATGTTGAATTGATCCTGATTAATTTTCCTTGGGTATCTGTTCCTTCAACTAAAATCAAGCGTCTTTCATCTCGATCCACGGAAGAAAACATTCCCCAACCACCTCCATGCCAAGGACTTAACCCCACGGTGTAGGCAAGTACCATTTGTCTTAGAGTTACCACAATAAGTAAAAACGGTATAGCCCATTTTTGTAAAAGCGATATTGCTAAGGATTTATTATTAACCATGATGCTTCAGGCGATCGCTTTGCGAATAGTTGCTGCGGAATGGATGTGAAAAGAATGAGCGAATTACGTGGGAGCAACGGGGATTTTACTCCGACGCAAAACGC
>JASJCJ010000306.1 GCA_030066045.1 Calothrix sp. MO_167.B12 | reverse complement strand
TAAAATTACCGAAAAATTGTAGGCTGGGGAGCCACTCTGTTGCGGAGGTTCCCTCCGTTGTAGTCAGTGGCGTTTGAGGGACGAAACCCAGCATATCGTTGGGTTTGGTTTCGTTCAACCCAACCTACGTTATAGGTAATCTTCTGCCGGGAAGGGAGTAATACAATGAACTACCAGTAGGGATGGGATGAAACCCATGTTACAGCAGTTTTTATCTATTTGAACCACATCTTCATGTAGGGGTTTAGCAATGCTAAACCCCTACGGTGTGGTCTATTTACCTGAAAATCGCTGTAAGTAGTAAATGTGAAAAATGAGAATACTTTAACATGGGAAAATATAATCATCATGGTCGGAAAAAATCGCAATGACTCTTATCGCTGCAAAATGGACAATTGACGACTATCACCGCATGATAGCTGCTGGAATTTTATGCGATCGTCAAGTTGAATTACTAAAGGGAGAAATTGTTGAAATGTCACCTGAAGGGGAACCCCATGCTTATTGTAGTCATGAAGCGAGTCTATATTTAACCGAGTTATTGGGTAAGTATGCCACAATTCGCCAAGCAAAGCCAATTACTTTACCCAACGATTCCGAACCCGAACCAGATATAGCTGTTGTCCAACGTTTAGGACGGGATTACCGAGAGCATCACCCCTATCCAGAAAATATTTTTTGGCTGATTGAGTATGCTAACTCTAGTTTAGAGAAAGATTTAGAAAGAAAAAGCAAAATCTACGCTGAAGTCGGTATCCCAGAATATTGGGTTGTGAATCTGAAAAGATTGCATTTAGTGGTGTTTAGAGAACCCTTAGATGGAGATTATGGTAGTAAATTTACAGTGACAGAGGGAAACATTCAACCCTTGGCATTCCCTGATGTTTCTATCTCGGTAGAGCGAATTATCAACAAATAATGACAAAAAATACAATTAAACTACTGCTAAAGTCAAACTCAGAAACGAGTGAACGAAATTTTGCGTGGGATTTCTAGCTATAGTAGGGCTTGCTGAAAAAGTCAGGAAAAAATAGGTATAAACACCCATCATATCACTCTGATTTCTAAAAATCATCAGTCTTATCAAAAATTTTTACTACCATATCCCGAAGAATTTGCTAACGTATTCTTAATATATTGAAAAATATTGCCAAACAACCTTGGTTAACAGCTATCGTCTTGATAGTGGATTGCGGAGAATGTTTGGTCTTGCAGTGTTAGTAAACACCAAATAAATTTTAGAGGGGGGTTATGGTTGTAAATTTTGCCCAGAAACATACTTCTAGTACAGATTTAAAGCAAGTATTCCAGAATATCGATGCCCAAAGTTGTCCTAGGTGCTTTAATTTTCATATGCATACCGTCTACTCCGATGGTAAATTGGAGCCAGGTCAAGTCATGGAGCAGGCCATCGCCATTGGTTTGCAGGGATTAGCGATTACTGATCATCACAGTGTGGGTGGGTACTACGCGGCTCAGTCGTGGCTAGAAGACTGGAAGTGGAGTAATCGCGGTGCAGATGCTCCTCAAATATGGAGTGGTGTGGAAATTAATGCCAACATTTTAGATGTGGAAGTTCATATTTTGGGCTATGCATTCGATACAGAACATTTTTCTATGCGGCCTTATGTGCAAAGAAAGATTACTTCTGGAAAGGAATATCAAGCAGAGAACGTCATTGCTGCGATTCATGAAGCTGGTGGGGTAGCAGTACTCGCTCATCCAGCCCGGTATCGCAAATCTCATTTTGACTTGATTCCAGAAGCAGCGACAATGGGTATTGATGGTGTAGAAGCTTTCTATGCCTATAATAATCCTAAACCTTGGAAGCCAAGTTCTGGGCGATCGCAACAGGTACAAGAATTGGCGGATAAGTACGGTCTTTATTGCACCTGTGGTACTGATACCCACGGTTATAGTTTGTTGCAGCGAGTTTAAGCAAAGGTATGAAATTTGAGGGCTGAATACCAATTATTTGCAGTGCATAATATATTAATCAATATATCAAGCTGCAAAAGGTTATTAAAATACAACTCTATTTCCATAAATTAGGAATTATGTAGTTAGCCCATTTTACTGCAATCAAAAATTGCATATGGATGTTAACTACCAGCCCGAATACTCATACCACAAACAAAAAGTTTTCAACCATCCACAGCGTTTTATCGAGGGTTGGTATTGGACAATACATTCGCGATCGCTGAAGAAAGGAAAAGTAAAATCCCTAGAGCTTTTAGGTAGAGAAATAATAATTTATCGCAGTCTAGAAGGACAATTAATATGTTGTGATGCTTACTGTCCTCATATGGGTGCTCATCTGGGTAAAGGTATAGTAGAAGGTGATAGTATCCGTTGTAGTTCTCATGGCTGGAAGTTCGATGCAGAGGGAATTTGTGTAGAAGTGCCTTGTTTGGGTGAGCCTTTACCATTAAAAATTAAAACTTGGCCGGTTGAGGAAAAATATGGATTGATTTGGGTTTGGACTGGTAAAATTTCCCAACAATCCTTACCTTATATTCCGGAATTAGAACTGCAAGAATGTGCAAGTATTTTGGGAGCAAGCTTTGTCAAAAATTGCCATCCCAATGTAGTCATGATTAATGCTATTGATGCCCATCGCTTTAATACTATTAATCCTTGGTCAAGAGAGATTCTCTTTGATAAACAAGAACTAAACCACAATGCCATTCAATTCCACCATACTATACAAGGTAGTGAAGGTTTTTGGTGGCTTAATTGGATACGCTGGTTTTATAAACATAATATTAATTATAATATTTGTTACTGGTATGGCAGCATAGGTATAATTACAATTGGTCCAGAATGTCTCCAATTATATATTATGTTTGCTCTGCGTTTGTTACCAGGTAAAAAATCTGCGATTCAACCTATTTTTATTACTAAAAAACGTTCAGGTATAATTGGCATTTTTTGCAATCATTCTGTATTATTTTTGACTAAGATATTGGGTATGTTTTTTATGAAGGGGAATCGGCGAATTGTACGTCAAATTCCCTTTAATTTTCAAACTCCAACTAGAGCCGACTTATCCATTATTCAATTTATTCAACATATTAATAAACAAAAATCACTCTTATGGAGAACTTGGCAAGAACCAATACCACCAGTAACTAGAGAAAATAATAGAGATATTTTGACTAATGATTAAACTGGGTAAGTTTGCAAATCATGCAAAAATTACTTTTGTGTAGTCTGATTGGGTTCTATGTGGGCAATATTTGTTAATGCTAATATGCGGGATATCCAAGGCAAAATTAGTAATAATCCCCCCAAAACTACCAGAAACACAGAAACAGCAAAAATTTGATCGCGGGGTATTTCTAGTACACCCCGCAAAATTATCTCCCGTAAAGCTGAAACAATTGTGATTTCCACTGCTGCACCCACGGAAATTCGCTGTTCTTGCAGATAATCGATGAGCAGGCGGAATAATTCTACTAAAATCAGGATAAATATAATATCTGAGGTAATTTGTCGCAAATCTAAAGGTTGGAAGAAAGAAAAGAACATTTCTCCTAAGCGTATCACCATGACACAGAACAAGCCTATGCACAGGGAGATGACGATAAAGTCTTGGAACCGTTCTAAGTTGCTGACAATCTTTTTTCGCTGGAACAAATTACTCCATAGTGTCAGGGAGTTTGTATGCTCTTCCATAGCAACTCTCGGTTTTCTTTGGTGTGCATTTAGATCCTAGGAAATTCCAGAAAATCCTTTTGTCTCATCACACACTATGAACTTAAAAATTGAAAACTTTCTGTTTTGGTATTAGGATTTACACAATTGACTTTTGACTTTTGACTTTTGACTTTTGACTTCCGCGAAGCGGTTGACTATCGCTAATTCAATTGTTACTTAATTAAACCAGCACGTTGAAACACAGCATTGGGAGTAATTTCCAATCCTGGTAGCTTTTTATCACTTATTACTTGATTTTCTCGATAAGTAACAGGAAGGGAAGATGGGGCAAATACAGTTATAATTCTAGCTTTTGTATCCACCACCCAAACCCATAAAATACCAGCCTTGAGATAATCAGTAGCTTTTTCAGTCATTTCCCCAAAAGTTTGACCCGGTGAAATAATTTCAATCACCAATTCCGGTGTCACAGGACAAGCTTCATCTTCTAACCAATCAGCACTCAGCAAGTTATAAGAAACATAGGTCAAATCAGGTACAGGAACCCAATCTTGATGATCAAGTTTTAATTTTACAGCCCATTCAACTTCCACGCGACCTTGATTTTGCAAGCATTGGTCTAGCAGAATAAGTAAAGCTTTTTGAATTGTAGAATGAAAAAATTTGGGTGACATTTCATCGTTGCTATATTTGGGGACAGCTTCACCGTTAACAAATTCGTATGTTACATCACCAGAGGGAAGTGCCAGAAATTCTTCGAGGGTGAGTTGGGTTTTTAGTTGAGCCATGATTGGTTTTAGAATCAATTCACATCTTGCACCACAAGATTATTGAGAAAATTAGAGCCTGAAACCCTTGATTTAGCGTAGGGTGGGCACTGCCCACCTTACTCTTATTGAGAAGGTGCAAGATATGTGTCAAGATAACTCTATTTTGAACGGGAGCATCCCTATTTTTCAAAAATATAGGGTACTGGGAGCCGGAAAGCTCCCTTGATATAAAACGCGGGCAAGATGCCCCGTTCGCGGAGCGTCTCCGAAGGAGTTAGTCGCTACAACGGGGGGAACCCCCGCAACGCGCTTCTCTCCGCACTACAAATTTAAACATTTGGGATGCTCCCTTTTGAACTACCCATAGCTTCACTCCAAGTGCCAGACGATTATTCTTAAAATTAAGATTAGCTAATGAGTAGGATATTATCTAAATTCAATAAATATTTGTCAAATGATTTGCAGTCAACATTCATTGTGAAAATTAACAATTTTCACAATGAATTAAAATATACCAAGTAAGCCAGTAATTATAAATCTACTAATAGTTTAATAACAGTTTAATAACGGTTTAATATCTAATATTAATTACTGATATCTATCTAAAATAGCCAAAAAAATCATAGCGATCGCAATTAATTTAATTTTTCTAAGTATAATTGCCGATTATTTTGTTATTGTATTATATAGTTAGCAATTTAATTTGTGTTACGTTTTTGACTTTGCCAAATTTACAAACTAATTAACTCACTGACTTGACACAAATGAAATGAGTAGTAAAATCTACTCAAACATATCGAATGTTAGGGTAAAGAGCGACTTACTTGTGCGTAATATTACAAACAAGCATACTGGTGTTCAGCATCTACCGGATAGTTTGTTTACAAGTTAGTATTATGACTTAATGGTGTCCACATTTGGGCATCGACGTTGAATTCTGAGATTTTATGGACAAAAGTCCACAAGAAGGTAGTAGTACGTTCCTCCTCTAAGCTGGCGAGCTTGTCTCCCGGCGAAGGGGAGGCAATAGGAGGTTTTATGCTCGCACAGGATGCTCGCAATTCAGTCATTGACATTGCCGACTTAAACCAGCTGAAGTGGAATTTAAATCATTTACAACCTTTTGATGTGGGGGAGTATATTGCCCACTTACCGAAACAACAACGGGCAATTGCCTTTCGCCTGTTAAATAAAGATCAGGCAATTGATGTATTTGAACATTTACCTGCCCAAGTACAGGGGGAGTTAATTAATTCTTTGCATGATGTGCAAGTAGCACAAATTGTCGAGGAAATGAGTCCTGACGAACGAGCAGTATTGTTTGATGAGCTACCGGCAAAGGTAGTCAAAAGACTATTACGGGAACTCAGTCCAGAACAAAGACAAGCTACGGCTACCATTTTGGGATATCCCGAAGGCACGGCGGGACGGTTGATGACAACGGAATATGTGCGATTGCAGGAAGGTTTAACGGTTGGGGAAGCCTTAAGTAAAATCCGCTATCAAGATGAAGATAAGGAGACCATATACTACGCATATGTGACTGACAACAACCGTAAGTTAGTCAGTGTAGTTTCCCTGCGACAACTACTGTTTACCTTCCCTGATGTATTTTTGCGGAGTATTACCAGCGATCGCGTTGTGAAGGTAAAAACGGAAACACCCCAGGAGGAAGCTGCTCAAGTCATGAAACGTTATGACTTGATTGCCTTACCAGTGGTGGATCGAGAAGACAGATTGGTTGGCATTCTTACCATTGATGATGTAGTTGATATCTTGGAGGAGGAAGCCACCGAGGATATTCAAAAGTTAGCGGGTATTAGTGGCGATGAAGCAGCTTTAGCATCTCCTCAAGTTACTATTCGTAAACGGCTGCCTTGGTTGTTAGGTAACATTGTCTTATATATTACCGCTGCTAGTGCGATCGCACCTTTTCAGAAAGTGATTGCAGTGGTACCAGTGTTAGCAATTATTATGCCGATTTTGGCTAACAGTAGTGGGAATGTTGCCTTTCAAGTTTTATCAGTAACTGTACGGGGGCTAGGGGTAGGAGAAGTAACACCAAAGGATACTTTGAAACTGCTGCGGAAGGAACTCACCGCCGGGTTAGGTACAGCATTTGGATTAGGATTAGCTCTTACCACCCTATCAATGATGTGGTCCCCTCCTGATGACCGTTGGATATCTTTTGTTGCTGGTTTTGTGATGGTTGTCAACGTGTTGGTTGCCGTTACCTTGGGGACTTTATTACCAATGGGTTTGAAGCGATTAAAACTCGATCCGGCTTTAATTAGCGGTCCTTTAATGACCACAACCTTAGATGCGATCGGATTTTTAACTTTTTTGTCGATGATTTCTATTGCTTTACAAATATTGAGGTAATTTTAAATTAATTAAGTTATTTCAGTTATCAATGTCCGATAGTTTTCCTTTCACAAACCCTCAGCAATTACAGCAATGGCATCAGGGTATTAACAACGCCAACCGTAATAATATCCTCTGCCGTTGTCGTGTGTGTGAGTATGAATGGATGGATTCAAATTTTACCGCTACCTGTGTTAAGTGTAATAGCCAAGATGTGGAACGTATTTCTGCTTGGCAATTTCCTGATGGCTGAATCAGACTAGTGCTTTGTCCCATAAGTTCTGAAGGGTAAAAAATGTAGTGGGAGCGTCTCGCTCCCTGTTGACAAAAAGTGGGCTTTCCGGTCCGCACTACAATAAACTATCAAAATTAATGGGACAA
>JASJCJ010000071.1 GCA_030066045.1 Calothrix sp. MO_167.B12 | reverse complement strand
AGAGTAAGGTGGGCAGTGCCCACCCTACGCTAAATCAAGGGTTTCAGGCTCTAATTTTCTCAATAATCTTGTGGTGCAAGATGTGAATTATGGAAGTTCCAAGTATAGAAGAAATTGGAGAGTGGTTAAGCGGATTTCCTGATTCAGCAATGCGCGGTGCAGGTATGGGAGACCTTTCCATCATTAATAGACCTCTGTTGGAAATTAAATATGCGGAACGCCAAAACCCTTGTTCGGTGACGTAGCATTGCTACGTCTCTACATTCTTTTCCACCAGAAGTCTAATACTCATCTACAAACTGAGGATGAACCCACAAAAATTCCCGGCGTTTGTTTTGTACTCGCACTAAACCACCAAAACTAGGATCTTTTCCTTTCAGAAGGGCGTGTAATTCTCGTAAGATAGAGCCTTGGGCGCGGATTGCATCGCCTGACAAGAAAGAAGATTCCCTCTTGGACTGTCCAGCAAAAGCAATATCGCTTCCTTTCAAAAAAGACTCGGTAGTTTTCTGTCCTAGATCGAGTTGTTCTTCAATGCCTTTATATGCAGTATCATCAAGCATCAACTTGGTAGCGGAAGCTGCAACAGGTAAGACTAGACCGAGAGTTGTCGTCAACACTTTGAGAAATGGGGCTGCTTTAGTGAACCACTCGCGGGGTAACTCTAATTCATAGACTCCTTTGTTCTGGTTGTCGGGATTTAAGACTGGAAGTGGTAGACGGGCGTGTTCGCACCAAAGGGTGAGTTGAAACTTTGCCCTGATCCATTTGCGGCTATCAAAAAATTTTGGATCTAGGGGCTTAAAGCTGAACAAGCGCGGTCCGTCTTTCGCTTCATCGGTGAGCATTTGCATGAGTGTTGCAAACTGCTGATCCACTTGGCTTAAAATAGTGCGCTGCTCCTGAGACAATTTCTGAAAACGTTTTTCATCTCGACGATCTAAAACAACCAAATCTTTGCGGATGACTTTTAACTCATCTTTGACAATGCCTCGGAATTGTTCAATACTCAGTTCTTGGGATGGGGGTGGTGCAGTTGGTGCGTTACTCAATAGGCGATCGATATCTTGCCATTCATCACATCCTGAAATGGGGCATGGAAATTCATGACGCTTTTTCTTTTTGCTCTCAATGAGTTTCTGTACCTCAAAAAGTCCATTTCCTGGTTTCTTCATGCCGCAAGGTGTAACGCAAGAAACCATGACATTACAATGCAAGCCTTCCCAGAAATGCTCCACTAGCCATCTAATTTCTTCCGTAAGATAGGATAGGAAGCGTTCGGGATAAGCTGCTCGCACTGTAATTTTGACATCAGTGCCAACATACTCCAGCAATGCCCTACCATTGTAGTCATTATCTAGCATTAAGCCCCGTTGCCAGTGGACGCTGTGTTCGTAATTCTCCCGCCCCAGTGAGTATTTGTGTAACCGGACAATTAACTGGTAAAACAAACCTTCTGCCACTGCAAATTGTCCTCGACTGTCTACTATGCGGCAGATTTGCACCTGTTGTCTGTCTCCAGGTTCTGGTTCCTCTCCCCAATTGGGTAACGGTTCTGGGTATGTATCGGGGACAAGTTGAGCGATGAGGCTGGTATTACTATTTCCGGTTGGTAAAACCACTTTGTAGGATAGATCGAAGCGTTCCATCAGTTTTACAAATACTGGATGGAGTTTTTTTGGATAGCCTGACTCTCCTGCAAATGGGGGATGACTCCACAACTGGCTGAGATGTTCAAATTCCACTAAACCGTTGCGTTTGCGTGTCATTTCATCATCCAATACAAAGCTAATCGCCTTTGCTAACCAGTCGGGTTTGAGGATGACGATATCCCGCAGTGTTGGATCGTAATGGTAATGGATGAAATGCCCCAAGGTATGGGAGATGCGAAGGAAAAGTTCTGCCTGGTTGTTATCAATTCCGTGTTCAGCACAGATGGCAATAACATCATTGTAAGGCAGGTAGGGTTGATCGCTTGTTTGCAAGACTTCTCGTACCTGCTGCCACTTTGCAGGAACAGAACGCCCCATTTCCGGGAGAGATGCGGCGACACGGGCAATAACTTTTTTTAATTCTGCCAGTCCAGGGCAAGACTTGGTTTCATCCCTGGGTTTGCTGTCTACATGGAAGAAATCAATTACTGTATCCCTGCCGAATTGATTGAGAATTTCCTGTTTATCAATATCCGGTTGTCGCTGTCCTGGACCACCGTGGGTTGCAACTATCAGCACCTTTGCATCCGGTTCTCGATTTTTAATTAGGGTAATCCACTCTTTGACAAAACCTTGCTGGGGACCTTCCCGTGGCTTCCACACCACTAAATATACGGCTGGCGCACTGAAAAACAACTGGTGTGTAGGTCGATAAACCCGTTGACCCCCAAAATCCCAACCATTCAATGTGATTTCTGTGCCAGTATCGGGATCAGTGACAATTACGGGCTTAATTTCAATTCCGTGAGTTGTGGGACGACCTTCTACCCATTCATCCCCTCGTAATGCTCCTAATAAACAAGTCTTGCCTACTTCGCCCTCACCAATTAAGATTAGCTTGGCTTCGTTTAGCGTTACCTGGTTTTCTGATTTTACTCGCAGGTATTGCAGAACAGCATCAACTCCCTGTTCAGATGCGGCAGCTAACTCAGGGTTTAAGGGGTTTCCGTCAAGTTCAAGTTTAATTAACTCAGTCAGTTTTGTAAAACTTTGAGGCAGTGATGTCAGATTATTTCCATGATCATGATATTGATGATTTTCAAAAAATTTGTCAGGGGAAATTTCCTGTCCCCCTAAGTAGAGTTTTCTTAACTGTGTTAAATTACCAATTTCGTTAGGAAGTTTTTCAATTTGATTGCCAATTGTATACAGTTCTTCCAAACTTTGTAAGCTTGTGATTACGTTTGGAAATGAGACAAATTCATTTTCAGAAAGTGACAGTGAAGTTAGTTTTGTTAGATTCTTGATCGCCTCTGGTAGTTCTGTGAGTTGGTTAAAACAGAGGTCAAGGTATTGCAACTGAGTTAGGGATGCGATCGCTTCTGGTATTTGTTTTAATCGGTTGTCGGAGATATCAAGGTATTGCAACTGGGTTAGGGATGCGATCGCTTCTGGTAGTTGAGTCAATTGGTTGTGGGAGAGGTAAAGCTGTTGCAACTGGGTTAGGGATGCGATCGCCTCTGGTAGTTGAGTCAATTCGTTGTAGGAGAGGTAAAGCTGTTGCAACTGTGTTAGGGATGCGATCGCTTCTGGTAGTTCTGTCAATAGGTTTTCGGAGAGTTTAAGCTGTTGCAACTGGGTTAGGGATGCGATCGCCTCTGGTAGTTGAGTCAATTCGTTGTGGGAGAGGTCAAGCTGTTGCAACTGGGTTAGGGATGCGATCGCTTCTGGTAGTTGAGTCAATTGGTTGTGGGAGAGGTCAAGCTGTTGCAACTGGGTTAGGGATGCGATCGCCTCTGGTAGTTGGGTCAATTCGTTGCCGTCAAGACCAAGCTGTTGCAACTGTGTCAGGGATGCGATCGCTTCTGGTAGTTGAGTCAATTCGTTGTAGGAGAGGTAAAGCTGTTGCAACTGGGTTAGGGATGCGATTTCCTGCGGTAGTTCAATGAGTCCCATATTGCTGAGATCGAGTTTTACTAAACACTCTCGCTGTGCTTGTTCAATGCGCTGCTTCGCTTCTAGATAACTCTTCTCTCTTGCCATGACCAAATCCTTTGTTTACACCACCAAAATTGGGTTAATAGCCATATTTTGCTAGGTAATAGTCCATACATACTTTACCTGTAATATCCCAGGGTAACATTCTCACTAGAAAAGCAAAATATCAATCAGTATTATGAAGGGAAAGAGTTCAAGATAACCAATTACTAGAAAAGTCTTCAGGTGCAAAACTGGAGGCAAAATTAATGGATGAGTTATTGAGCCACTCCCAGGTTTATAAAACCTGGGATTCAGGCATAGATTCTAGCTTTTCGACCTTACTGTCTATCTGGCTAGAAGAGACTGACTTGTAGGATAACTGCTCCCAAGACCAATGACTGTTCTTGATTTCGGACATACCTAGGGCTTGCTGAAAAAGTCTTTGGGTGAGGGTAGGCAACAGGCAACAGGCAACAGGCAACAGTTTCATCCCTGATTTTTTCTATTCTTTTTACCAAAAAAAATGATCACGACTCGCGCTACCCAGAGCGACTGTCGTCGTCGCGGGGTCGCTCGTCAATGCAAGGTTTTTAAATCTCAAACCCCTATTTCCTTGCACGCCTGCCCCAATAAAATAGCTTCAAAGCATTGACACATCAATATTTTTCAGTTATTCAGCAAACCCTAATTCTTCAAGGGCGCACGCAATGCGCCCCTACAAACTCTGCGCTGATTAACTATTTTGTAGCTAGTCCCTCAGGGGAAATCCCACAACCAAGGATCTGAAAATAATTCCCTCACTCTGGGCGGGGAAACCCCGCCCCTACTCCGAACTCCGAACTCCAAACTCCCTATTTTCAAGTTAGCCCCTCACGAGAAAATCTCACAAACAAGCATGAAAATGCTTTTTGACTAACTTTTTAAGGGCACACGCAACGCGCCCCTACTGGGTTGCCCCCACGGGAAAATCTCACAACCAAGCCATGAAAAATGTTTCTGACCCACTGTCAACCGTCAACTAACAACTAACAACTAACAACTAACAACTAACAACTAACAACTATCAACCATTTTCTAGCTAGTCCTGTTGATATCAAACTTTGATGAACCAGTTTTTACGATACATACCATAGGCAACTAGTACCCAGAACAAGACAGTTACCGTGGCAAATATTAAAGAGCCATTAACTGCTCCTAACCAAGATGCAAAGAAATTTTGATATATCCAATTATAGGTATGAGGAGCTTTTTCCCCAGAACCAATTTTAGTCAAAACCAAGATTTTAATTAACAACACAGAAGCAATGAATAGGGAAATAGCATTTAATCCCATAGCTTCAAAGGGTTTGCCCCAACGACGCACTCGCCTCACTTCGATGAGTTCGTAACAGGATGCAAGTAATAATAATGCCCAACCACTAGTGAAAATTACATAGGAGCTTGTCCACAGCTTTTTATTCATGGGAAATGCTAAATCCCAGATTCCCCCGATTACCAAACAACTCAGACCAAATAGCACTAAATCCATGCTGGTATGGGAGTTAATTTGTTTTTGACTACGTATCCATTGTCCGGTAAAATAACCAATCAATACGTTTGCGATCGCAGGAATGGTGCTAAACAATCCTTCGGGATCTCCCATTAAGTTAAAGTTATCCCCTTTATACAAATGAGCTTGGGGAATAATCGCTCTGTCGATGTATGCTCCTAAGTTACCTACTCTGGTTAATTCACCCGCACCATAACCAGGAACGGGTACGTACATCATGGTTAACCAATAACCAATTAGTAACCCGGCAGTGACAATCCACTGTCCTTTGCGCGGTAATTTGAGGACAATTAGGGAGGCGAATAAGTAGCTTAAACTAATGCGCTGTAATACTCCCATGATGCGGATAGTACTAAAGTCATACTTCCAAAAGCCGTTGAGTAATATTCCCAAAGCAAACAGAATGGCAGCACGGCGCAGGATACGCCAGTAGGGAGGTTTTTTTGCCCCTTCCCTATCTCGATTGTCGGTGTATTTAGCTAAGGAAAAACTCATGGCTACACCGATGATAAACAAGAAGAAAGGAAACACCAAGTCAGTTGGTGTACAGCCATGCCAAGGAGCATGAAGTAAGGGAGGATAGACATTGGGTGCAGCAATACTCGCCATATTTACCAAAATCATGGCAGCAATAGTAATGCCGCGAAAAACATCCAGAGAGGTTAAGCGCATAGGTTTTAATTGTGCTTGGGAAATATCAAATAAACTACCTCTTCTGGAGATAGACGAGCAAGAAAAAATAGTTAATCCCCAGACAAGGTAAAATTTTGTTAAGAAATTATTGGCAATGATTATGGCAGTTAAAGTTGGAGAGCAAGCTCCTGATTTTACCCTTCAGGATCAAAATGGTAAGGAAGTTAGTCTCAAAGATTTTCGTGGTAAGTCTGTTGTTCTATATTTTTATCCCAAGGATGATACCCCTGGATGTACGGCGGAATCTTGTGCTTTTCGGGACCAATATGAAGTGTTTAAGTCGGCTGGTGCAGAGGTAATTGGTATTAGTGGGGATTCTCCCGAATCTCACCAAAAATTTAGTAGCAAATACCAACTACCATTTACCCTATTGAGTGACAAGGGCAATAAAGTACGTCAGTCATATGGTGCTACTGCTGCTTTTGGTTTATTTCCTGGCCGTGTTACTTATGTAATTAATGGGGAGGGAAATGTACAATATATCTTTGACTCCATGTTGAATTTTAAAGGTCATGTAGAAGAGACCATTAAACAACTGCAATCTTGACAGAACTAGTAGTTCATTGCATTAATTCTGATAAGTAAACAATTGTAGTGGGAGCGTCTCGCTCCCTACTTTGAATTAAGTAATAAGTAATAAGTAATAAGTGAGCCATTGCGGTGGACGGGTTCCCCGGCATAAAGCAAATGGCGCGCCTCTTGCTCCCTTCGGGAGAGCTTCGCTAACAGAGGAGCTTCGCTAACGCGAAGCGTATCCGAAGGATTCACTCCGAAGGAGTAATAAGTTTGTTTTTGTGACTGGGATTCAAACCCCGTCCCAAAAACATTCTGCCTCAAAAGACAGGGCTTTAGACCCCAATATTTCGGTAAGAGCGTCTCGCTCCCTACTGTAAGTAAGCGGGCAAGATGCCCGCACTACAGCAACTCTTCAAAACTAATGCCTGTTTTTTTCTCCCTCTGCCCCCAAAGAGGGTGATACCCAGATTCGCCATTGGCATCCTTGAAAAAGTCGGGGATCGCTCACACCCACAACTCCTAAATACCATGACTCTTACCAATTACCCAATGACGGCGGAAAAACCGAGCTAAAGCAGACTCTTCCAAAGCCAAATAAATTGGTCTGCCGTGGGGACAGGTGCGGGGATTGCGAGTGCCTTGCCATTGGTCTAATAATGTCTGCATTTGTGGCAGTTCTAAAGGCGTACCGTTACGAATCGCACTGCGACAGGCAACGGCAACTTGGGCAGTTTGTAAGTCTCCTCCCCGACTAAGCTCTAAAATTGCATCCCCACAGTCTTCCCGCCCTTGTAACATGGCGGGTATACTCCGCACAGCCCACATATCTTCACCAAAGGGTTCTATATCTAAACCAATACGCTGTAATTGCTCTACCTGCTGTGTCGATAATTGATACACAATAATTGCGGGTTCTACGGTTGTAATTTGCCAGCGATCGCACAATTGTTCATACAACACCCGCTCGTGGGCAATATGCTGTTCTACTAGCCACATTCCCCCTGGATGTTCGGCAACAATGTAGGTATTGTTAACTTGAGCAACGGCTTTAAGGAAGTGGGAAGTTTTATTGGCAGAGGGGTTGAGATTGTAGTCACTGGTTTGTTCTGCGGCTTTAATTAATTTCCCCACCCTGGAGGTGTGGGTAGCTTCGGGCACATGGGTGGAATTGAGTTGTAAGCCCTGTTCAATTCCTTGGTTTACTTGCTCTTGCCAATAACTCAGTTCGTGGAGATAAATTTCTGTTTTAGCCGGGTTGCGGTTCCAGTTAACTTTATCTGGGGAAATGCATAGATGGAGAAAACAAACTGGATAGCGATCGCGTGGTAATGTCTTGTGAAAAGCACCAAGAATAGTCCGTTCTAATTCCGGAGTATTTACCATCCTACCATTAACTGCTACCCTAACCCAATCAGGACGATGGCGATGACAGCGATCGGGTAATCCCATTACTAAATCCAAAGTTTTATGGGGAGGAGATAGTTGCAATTTTACCTCCTGTAAATCACTGCTACGCACTTGATGCAAAATTTGTGGTAGCAGTTGTTTCATACTTGTCACCGGAGATATACTGAACCACTCCCGCTTGTTTTGCCAAACTTGCCAATGTACATGGGGATGACATAGGGCAAATTGTTGAATTGTGGCTTGTACTGCTTTGAGTTGTTGAGCCGTGGAAGGTAAACCCTGACGACGAGTAGGGTGATTACCAAAGATATTTGTTACCGCTACCACAGTTCCCGGAGCCAGAGCCACTGCTTCTATTTCTTCAGCCTTTCCCCCATGACTATAAGCTACTCGCCAACCATTACTTTCCCCAATGGAATTGTCAGATAAATGTGATGCAGGACGACTCAAAATTTCCACTTCTGCCAAAGTCGTTAAACTATGTAAAGCCTCTCCGCGAAAACCCAGACTATTAATTTTCCACAAATCATCACAACTGCCAATTTTACTCGTACTGTGGGCAGTAGCTGCTTGCCGCAAATCATCTAGATTCATCCCACAACCATTATCTGCTACCCGCACCCACCAATTTTGCGGACATACAGAAATGATAATTCTTGTAGCTCCTGCATCCAGGGAGTTTTCTACCAATTCCCGTACTACCGCAGCTAAAGAGTCAATTACCTCTCCCGCTGTAATTAAATGTACGACCTCTGTTGGTAAAACTTGAATCCTAGATGTCAAGGGGAATTTAGAATTTAGAATGAAGAATTTAGAATTATTACCCCATCCATGTAGGCATAGCCTTCAGTGTAGGGTATCAAGGGGCTTGTATTCGGTTTATTTTCCGGTCATAAACTAAAGTTTAGGGTAATATCAAAGCAATGTATCAAAATTCTATATTTAATTACATTAAATTACAAAAATTCATGTTTTTTAAATTAACTTAATTAACGCTTTTAAAGTTAAATAAAAATATTTATAAATTATAAGAATAACTGAGAAAAAACCCGATTTTTGCTAAATTGCTTCTCGTAGGAATCGAGCGAAAATATTAATTAGACAAATATTGTAGGAGAAATTGCTATGGCCAATGCTGATGTTCATGACATTAAGTCTCGTTTAGAATGGGGACAGCCAGCTTGTACTATTATTGATGTACGCGATCGCTGCACTTTCAACCAAGGTCACATCATGGGTGCGTTGCCAATTGACATGGAAGACTTGGTGAACCGTGCTAGAGCAAGTTTGCACACCCAACGGCAGATTTATGTATATGGTGAAGATGACCAGCAAGCTGCGGACGCTGTCAGAAGATTAAAGTCAATTGGGTTTACGAATGTAGCTGAAATCACAGGTGGTCTAGCAGCATGGAAAAATGCTGGTGGTGCTGTAGAAGGAACTCCTTCTTGAAACACTGCTTGTGATTCAATCTACAAGAAGCTACTGTGCATCTAACGCGCTAAACTCAATAAGACGCGCTCCCGTGATCAAATAATGGACGAATGGCTCGAAATTGGTAAGATAGTCGCTCCCCAGGGTTTGGGTGGAGAAATGCGGGTGTATCCAGAAACAGATTTCCCAGAACGGTTTGAGGTTCCAGGAACTCGTTGGTTATTGCGTCCGGGAGAAAATGCACCTACATCAGTAGAATTACTGTCTGGGCGTTATCTAGAGGGTAAAAAATTATATGTAATTAAACTAGCAGGGGTAGAAAATCGTAACCAGGTAGAAGAGCTGCGTGGTTGCAAATTAGTGGTTCCAGCCAGCGATCGCCCGACCTTGGCAGAGGATGAATACCATGTATTAGATTTAATTGGGGTAGAGATATATCTCCAGGAAACGGGGGAATTGGTAGGTACGGTAGTGGATGTGATGACGACGGGACATGATTTGTTGGAAGTGGAAGTACCTCAGACAGAAGGAGTTAAGCAGGGAGGGAAGAAGAAATCTAAGTCGAAAAAGAATATTTTGATTCCATTTGTGAAAGCGATCGCACCCGTGGTAGATTTGTCAGCGCGTCGGATTGAAATTACTCCTCCACCGGGTTTGTTGGAAGTTAATAAGTAATAAGTAATAAATGGTAAAAATAATTCAAGGCGATCGCGTTGGTAAACTAGGACATGTAATCTTGGGCTGTTCTGCTGTCATATTTGACGAGTCCGGGCAAAAGATATTGCTTACCCGGAGGACGGATAATGGGCGTTGGTGTTTGCCCGGTGGCAGGATGGACCCTGGGGAAAGTGTGACAGAAACTTGTGTTAGGGAAGCGTTGGAAGAAACTGGTTTACAAGTGAAGGTGAAGCGGCTGATTGGAGTGTATAGCAGTCCTGATTACTTGCTGGAATATGCTGATGGGGAACGCTGTCATGTAGTGGCACTCAATTTTGAAGTGGAAGTCATTGGGGGCACTTTAGGTATTAGTAATGAAACCACTGAATACGGTTATTTTTCCCAAGATGAGATTAAAGGCATGGATTTAGTGGAGCATAATATCCCTAGAATTGCCGACGCTTTTTATCCACAAGAATGTGTTTTTGTCAAGTAATACTCAGAGGATGTTTGGAAAGTCTAAAAGCTTACTTAGGGCTGGCAGCAAAAAGTCTTTTGGTGGAGGTAGGGAATAGGCAATAGGCAATAGGCAATAGTTACAGCCTATGGGTTTCTATTTTTTTTACCTGCAAAAAATACCAGATGCAAGGATTTGAGGTTGAAAATCCTAATTCCCTTACACGCCCTTGACCAAAAAATAGCCCAAAAGCATTGATAAATCAATGTTTTATCGTCGCGGGAGCTCCTGGCGGTGTTGGGGGGTAGGTGTTGGGGGATAGGGAAATAGGGGCGAGCTTGCCCCAAACACGCTCGAGGAGCAATTGGGTTTAAAACCCCACCGTCTGCACGGTGTCCACAATTGGTTGGGGTTTGAATCCCCAACGAAAAAGACCCTAACCCCCAACCCCTAAAACCTAACCCCTATTCAAACTTATTCAGTAGACCCTACTTAAAACCTCTCTGGTAAACCTCTCTCCTAGTAGGAGAGAGGCTTTGAAACCCCCATTCCCTTCTAGGGAAGGAGGGGGTTAGGTTTGAGAGGTTTTAATGTTAATCACAATACTTTTCAAACATCCTCTCAGAGTTTTTGCGATCCCCTGATTAACTTCATATAGACATTCTTGAGGAACTTGTGGCATTTGCTTTTGTTTTTTATCTACAGTAGCTTTTACTGCATGGGCTAATTCTGTCACATCTTCGATACCCAAAATCCAGGTATTTACATAGTTATGTACTATGGTACCGTTCGTAAAAATCTGGACATATCTACCAATAAGTAGTCATATCTAGGCAAATACGTTCTTAGTCCATAATTTCAGGACTAAAGGTATAAACGGCAATACCTCTATCCCATTCATAAAGTTTGGGATTACTTTTCTTGCAATGTTCAAACTTCCGTTCACATCTGCATTTATTAATCTACCAGCACCGCTCTTATAAAGTCCTCTTTTAGTTCTTTTACCACTGAATTGGTATTTAGTATTTGGCTTGTACTTGGGTAGGTTATCTCCATCTAAGGCACTGGCTTTGCTAGTATACGACTCTTCAGTTGTTATTACCTCAATACCTGCTAATGTACCTTTGTAAATCAGCATATGAATTAATTTTGAATGAGGTATTTTAGTAAACTGCTGATTGTTACGTTTGCCAATTTTTATACCTTGCTTCCAACCTTGATTATTACCTATAATTAAAGTGGTTATATCGTTAGCAGTACACCAATCAATAACTCTACGACTAGCGGTATGTAAATAGTTATCAATTCGATTATCACGCTTATGATTCAGTTCTTTTATCTGCCTCCATGCTTCTTTTGATTGAGCCTTAGCAAGTCTTTTGTTGAAAAATTGATTAATACTCTTTAACGGTCTACCATTAATCAACAAAGGTTTTAAACCTGGTCGATTTGAAGTTACAGCCATTAAGTTAGTGATTCCTAAGTCAACTCCTGCAACATACTTAGATTGCTTTTGATGAATATCTGGAATAGTGTAAACAACCTCAATTATATAACAATTAAGCTTTGGAACTATTCGCACTTGATTAATATTGTTAGTCTGACTAGTCAGTTCAATATTAGACTGAGAAAGTTTAATTATACCTTTCTTTAGTGCTGGCTTTGATAGAGCATCTGAAGAATAAATAACAATATTCCTACCACGTTCTTTATGTTTGTATTTAGGAATTCTAGGTTGACCTAAATATTTATCGGGATGTTTTAACCAGTCTTTTAATGCTGCTTTCCATCCTTTCCAAGCTGACGATACTCTTCTAACTATTTGCTTACTTACTTTTGTCGGTAAATATCTGTAAGCTTCTAAGTTTTTTGTTTGATGATAAATATCTATTGAATTGTAATATTTACCTGATTCAAAAAAGTGCTGTCTCTGTATGTAGTTAGCTGCATTGTATAGATGTTTTGACTGTAATGCTAAATAATCACATTCTCTCCAAAACTTATGTTGTCTATTGATGATGTGTTTTTCTACTAATTGCATTGTATCACTTTCGGTGACGCTACGGGAACGACCTCCAATATTCTAAATTCTAAATTTCCCTTGACTTGTCAACATCTGGATTATCTTGATTGCGTTCAAAAGCTGGACAATAACCTTCAAGAGTCACCTTAAAGTTATATAAAGGGGAAGCAGGATTCCAACATCGCTGTCCTCTTTGATACTTGCAAGTACCGCAACAATCTAAATCAGACCAAGTATAGCGATCGCTTGTTTGGTGAATCAGTTCTTTTGGTGATAGACCTCGTAAAAGCAACTCTTCTCCCTGCCAACGAGCCTCCACTAAGCCAGTATCGGCAAATTGTCGCCAACGAGGATCTGTGGAAATTGCATTGGGGAATGTGATTGTTACCACTGTCCCTAACTCTGTCAGCTCTCCTTCATAATGGCTATCAGGGGCAGCAGGTTGTAAAAATGTCTCACCTATGGGTAATTCTACTAATTTACCCCCTGCTGGGGAATGTACGTGGTAGCGGTTTTGTAGTTCTTCCAAGCTAGTCAAATCGGCTAAATAGGAAGGAGAACCGTGAATAAAGACAACATGTTGGGGACGTAAATTATGGATTAGTTGGGTTGTACCAGGAGCATCACTGTGTTGTGCCAACAGATAAGTTTCTACAGTCGCCCCTTTTAAATCTTGCTCGTCAAATTGAATTTCTGTTTTCTCTGGTATGAGAATTAACCAACCACCCGTTTCCGACTGATAGTATTCACGGAAGTTGGTTGTGGAGTCAGTCAGGACAATACAAGCAGATTTACCCACATCAGAACGTTGTTCTGGTTGTAAACGGCGTACCCGAGGACGCACCCTCTCATCCCAAAATAGGGGTTGGTGGCGGGCAAAGTTTTGCACGGAAGAAGGCAGATGGGGCAGCAATTCCAAATAGGCATCACAGCCAGTAGCTACAGCCCCATCCACCCAAATATCTATATCCCTCCCCGTAAAATAGTGGTGACTGCGGAGCAACATCAGCAGTTCTTGCCCTAATCCTAAAGCAGGGGTGGGTAGGAGTACAGAGTAACCGTCAGCGATCGCTCCATTAATTCTCTCGGCTAACTGATTTTCTTGATGGCGGCGGTGGGGATGGCGGGATGTGCCATAAGTGCCTTCAACTATCAGCACATCCAATTCTAGTCCCCGTAACTCTTCTAGCCGTAACCCCTCTACCAACCGCGAGTTAGACAGAAAAAAGTCCCCTGTGTACATTAACTTGTAAGACCGCTTGGGAGTAATGTAAGTCAGCAATGTCGCCACTGCTCCCGGTAGATGTCCAGCAGGGAATAACTCTACTACCAAGTTCTCTTTCAATTCCACAGGGGTTCGTAACGGTAATGCCTGACAAAACTGGGGAACGGGTTGCTCCTGCTCCAACCAATTCAAAGGTAGTAACTTACTCGTTACCTCACTAGCATAGATGGGCAACAGGGGAAATGCCCCATGCAAATCTAGTAAACCCCTGGCATGATCTGGATGGGCATGACTTACCAACACTGCATCCATTGGTAAAGACAAACCTGCCAAACCAGAAGACTTACCCAAATCCTTAACTATGGGTAAAATATCAACTAAGCCACAATCTAGTAACAGGCGATGGGGTCCTAGTCTAACTAATAAACAGACACCTTCGCCGTGATGGTGAACTCCATAAGTAAAACAATCTAATTCACTAGCAGCTTCCTCGGCATAGCTACCAAAGGATGCTGACAAGCGATCGCTCATGTGTTATTTCCCTCCAAACCCCTGGGGTAAATGCCATGACGCGCCTCTATTCCCTGGTATGGCGGATCTTTCGTGGGGGAGTAAACCTCCCTTCTACACCTAATGTCATAAAAACATGGGTAAAAATAATCCTTCTACTGGGGGACTAAGGGTATATGTTGGTTCAGCTGATCTCATCAATGAGCAGAGCCATTACCGTGGTAGTTGTCAGAATCATAAAACCCGTTTTTCGTACCAAAAAATAGGCATGAAAGGGTAAAAAGACCTGTTAAAGCAACCAGAATCAGCTTCACATCCATTTGTTGTTTGCCTTTTACTAAACACCTTCTTCTATTATTAAAGCGTTTGTATCTCAGAGGGTAGTCATTACCATATTTAGAGAAATTAAACAATAAGTAAATATACCACAAGTCGTGAGATTTGAAAATTTTCCCATGCAACTGGTTCATCTTTGCTCATAGCCAGACAACACAGCTACCTATTGAACTTAACCGCAAACAGGAATACTTTGAAAGTAGAGTTAGAGAAACTTAAAATTTATAGCTCAAAATGTGGATGATTTTATCTTTAGGTAAACCTTGAGGTTGGATGTTAATACTATCGCCATTGCTACGCTTGACTGGTACTCCCGACATCAGATTCAGAAATTCATCCAGTGCTGCAATGTCACATTGTTGAGCATCTGCGGCTTGGGTGCGGTAATGGGTGGGAAGGATAATTTTGGGATTGAGGATATCAATTGCTGCCTTTGCCTCTTTCCCGTCGTAAGCTTTCGGACCTCCACCTACGGGTATGCATACCACATCTGGACGACCCATGAGAATTTTTTGCTCGATAGAAATGGGTGCAGCCGCTCCCCCCAAATGGAGGATTTTAATCCCTGCTTGTTGCCATAACCAAGCCGTATTTGTACCGAACCGCCTACCTCCTTGGCGATCATGATCTATACCTATCCCTTGAAACTGCATACCTTTAAACTTATAGATACCCCGTTCAAAAATTAATTTGGGGCTTCCTGGTAGTTTATCCACATATCCTTCATCCAGTAGTTGACTACTAATGGCAACTAGATCGCTGTCCACATTTGGTGCTCTATACTTAGCAGTACAACCGATGGGACGAAAGGGGTTAGTGAGAATTTTTGTACCGCCTCCGGTGAATAGAAAGCAGGTATGACCAAGCCACTGAATTGATAGTGAATTGGCAGATTGGGCATTGGCTGTGAAATTAGTAAATAGGGATGCGAATAAACCCGCACCAGCATAGCCCATTAACTGTCGTCGTTTCATTAATTCTGCTCTCGATTCGCTAACGTTTCCAGAAAGTTTTGCAGTAGTTGTTTTCCGGAAGATGTCAAAATACTCTCTGGGTGAAACTGGACACCTTCAATATGGGGATAGTTCCTGTGACGTACACCCATAATCGTCCCATCCTCCACCCAAGCCGTAATTTCCAATACCTCTGGACAAGTCTGGCGTTCGATCGCTAAACTGTGATATCTGGTTGCAGTCATTGGATTTTCCAACCCCCGGAACACACCCACTCCAGTATGAGAGATAGCAGAAGTTTTACCATGCATCAACTCTGGAGCAGAAACGATTTTACCGCCAAATACCTGACCAATGCTTTGATGTCCCAAACAAACACCGAGAATGGGTACATTAGAGCCGAGTTTCTCAATTAAATCTAAAGATATACCCGCATCCTCAGGACGACCAGGTCCTGGAGAAATAACTATACCATCGGGTTGTAAAGCTTGAATTTCTTCTATGGATATGCGATCGTTGCGAAATACCCTAATATCACCTGCTACTGGGAAATTCATACCTAACTCTCCCAGATACTGCACCAAATTATAAGTAAAACTATCGTAATTATCAATAATAATAATCAAAGTAGATAACTCCTGATTTTTTACAGCAACCGCACTTTGCACCTCTACATGAACTTTGGTACATCACCAAGCATGAAAATACCTCCCTCACTCCCTCACTTCCTCACTCCTAACCTTCAAGGGTAGCCAAGGATGAAAAAGTAAGAATGCAGAACGAAGAAAAATAATTATAAATTCTAAATTCTAAATTCAACTTATTAACTATTTTCAAGACAGCCCCGAAAGTATTGCTTCTAACAAGGGGGGCAATATCAATATACTAGCCACAAAAAGAGCTACAAGAGCAGATATCAGCACCGTACCCGCAGCGCAATCTTTAGCAATTTTAGCTAGTTCGTGGTAGCTGTGCTTAACTGTTAAATCCACAACTGATTCCAGAGCCGTATTCAGTAATTCCAAAGCCAATACTAAACCACTAGTAATCCCTATGATGGCGATTTCTACGGGTGAAAGGCTTAAAACAAGGCTTAAGCTAATGGCAAGGGCACAAACACATACGTGAATGCGAAAATTTCTTTGAGTCACGAAAGCATAGCTGATACCAGACCAAGCATACTTAAAACTCATGAATAAGTTTGAAGCTACTTGCCAAGAGAGTTCCCTTTTTTTCGGATCTACAACTTCTAGAGCATCTGGTTTTGGTGGAGAAGAAACTTGTTGTGACATGGTCATAAGAGTACAACGCTTAGTATAGTAAGGGATAAAAATCTTAAATTTTCCAAAAGGATAAGGAAGAATTTATAGCTATTTACCATTAGAGTTATTATGGTAGGCTAAATTAATCTTCAGCTTAATTTCAGTGTAATCAACATCTATTTCAAGTCAATAGTAATACCTATTTTCTTAAGTAATATTTCTTGTTGACGGAACATTTTTTGTAAAGTTTCTTCGTCAGGATGGTCCCAGCCCAGTAGATGTAGTAAACCGTGAGCAGCAAGCCAAGCTAACTCCGTAAGTAAACTATGTTCCTGGTGTCGAGCTTGGCGTTGGGCTGTATCCACAGAAATGATGATATCACCGAGATATAAAGGCATAGAAGCAGCCATCTCCATATTTTGAGGAGATTCCACCTCCAATGCGGCAAAAGCCAGAACATCTGTAGGTTTGTTTTGATGGCGATAATCAGCGTTAAATACCTGGATTTCCCCATCCCCTGTGAATAAAATTCCAATCTCGTAACTGAGTGCTTGGGGAATGTGAGGATGCAGAGTTTCCAACCAGGTTTTAAACCAATCTTGCCACATTTGGGGAGATAGATCGACAACTAATTGGTCTTGGTTGGTTAAATTGTCTGAAGATAAGTTGTCAATTTTACTTTGCACGCATACTTCAACTTTCACTAATTGAGTGATCTCCTTCACACCGATACACCTATTAATGGTTTTGTTTTTAGCGAGTTAAATAAGCCAAACCCACCAGAACTGTGAGAATACCTACCGTTGAAAGAGCAAAATGCTTCAGGGATGTGCCGCCTTTTTGTACCATATTACGCATAGCGAGTTTTACGTAGGAGGGTTGTGATTCTTGGGGAGAAGATTTACTCATGGCTTTCAGTGTACTAGTTTATTTATAAATGTAACAGTTTGTTGAGCATTTCCCTAGGGCTTGTTGACAAAGTCTTGGGGGGAGGATAGGAAACAGGGGGGTGAGCGACAAGTAATAAGTAAGAAGTAATAAGTAATAAGTATTTTGGCTATCCCACACATTTTTTCGTTCACCCGGAACAGGGAATGGTTTTATTCCCTATTTTTCTATTCTTTTTACCAGAAAAAATTATAAATGCAAGGTGCTTTCAGCCTTATACCCCTATCCTATGTCAGGAAGAGACGCGGAGACGCGGAGAGGGGGAGACGCGGAGAGGGGGAGACGCACTCCTCCACCGATGTGGTGGGGGCTTGAGGTGCCCACCAATCGGGAGCCATCAAATCGCAGATTTTGATGGGGGAGGAGGACCCTTGGGGCTTATCGCCCCGGACACGGGGCACCGGACACAGAGCGCTCCGCGTCCGGTGTGTCCCCGCTTCAGCGCGTCATCCGGTTGATTTTTGAACAACACGTAGGGTGTCCTGCCGCAAAGCGTAACGCACCATCCGATAATATGGCTCAGTGTATATAGCCCTACGGGATTGGTATAAATTTTTAATAAAAGTCCTAGCAAATTCTTCTTTTTTTAAGGTTTAATCTCAGGTACGGTTGCATATCAATTTTCAGACATAGCCACACAACCGATGCCAAACAATAACTCAGCACAACCATCTATCACACCACCGAAAGAATCTACCGATGCGCGCCGCAAAGCCAGAAATCAAAGGGTGCAAAAGCTAACCAAGTATCTGGGTTTGTCTGGTTCTGGATTGGGACTATCTGGAACAGTTGCTGCCCTCATGGCTAGAAAGTGGGAAATTGCACTGGCATCGGCCATGTTAACCATCGCTCTTATCATAGTAGCGATCGCATATAAATTTGTATCTGGGGTAACAAACCGAGTTCTGGACAAAATTGAGGAGGAGTTAGAGAACGCAGAGGAACCCCTAGCAACTTGGATTGTCAAGGGTTTGAAAACATTTGTAATAGATTTCTGGTGGAGTTTAAATCCTCAATTCCAGCGCAGTTATTACCGGAGTTTAGTTGAGTACTTCCGGGAGTTCAAAATTGAAGGATTCCGTATTGGTTTACCAGTGCTGGATTTAGAAGATGTGTTTGTACCCTTGCGAGTCGATCCCGAAATCCCTGAAAATATATCTGGAGGGATGATTTCGGCGTACAGTGAATCTGAGAGTCAAACTATTTGGGATTTTTTAGCCCAAAGCACCAAGAAAAAATTCTCTAACTATCGCCGTTTAGCGGTGATTGCTCCCCCTGGTTCGGGAAAAACTACCCTGTTGCGCCATTTAACCCTCACCTACGCCAAAAAGCAACAAGGTAAATACAAAGCACCACAATTCATCCCCATACTCTTGTATTTGCGGGATATTCGTAATTTGATTGTCGCAGAACCACCGCCCAGTTTACCCCAACTGATTAAAGAGCATATTCACAACCTACCCGCACCTCAAGCTTTGACTCCCCCTCCCCATTGGATAGAAGAGCAGTTAAACACAGGTAACTTATTGGTAATGTTGGATGGGTTGGATGAAGTCGCCAATGAATCCCAACGCCAGCAGGTAAGCCACTGGGTAAATCGGCAGATGCAAATCTATCGCCAAGCTGCATTTATCCTCACTTCCCGTCCCCACGGCTTTAGGAGTGCGCCTGTCGAACAAGTGGGAACTGTGCTAGAAGTGCTTCCCTTTAACTCAGAGCAGATGCAGCAATTTATCCGTAGTTGGTATCTGCAAACGGAAATTATGAGTCGTGCGGGGAGGGATACTCCCGCAGTCAGGGCTGAGGCTAAAAATAATGCTGACAATTTAATTGAGCGGATTATTTCCAATCGCGCCATCTCAGATATGGCGAAGAACCCGCTACTGGTGACGATGATTGCTACAGTTCACTATTGTGGTAGCGCGTTACCGGGGCGCAGAGTAGAACTATATCAGAAAATTTGTGATTTGCTTTTGGGTTCGCGTCAGGAAGCAAAGAGAATGGAGACTCCACTTACCGGCGAACAAAAGAAATCGGTGCTGCAAGTCCTCGCACTAGCTTTGATGGAACGACAAACGAGGGAATTTACTCCCCAAGTAGGACAAGAATTAATTGCAGGTGAACTGGAAAGGGTTGCAGGTAGTAGCTTGAAACCCTCTCAATTCCTGAAGCAGATTAAACAGGTGAGTGGGTTATTAATGGAAAGAGAGCTAGGTATTTATGAATTTGCTCATTTGAGTTTTCAGGAATATTTAGCGGCTGCGCGGGTAAAGGAATTACAGCAGGATAATATTTTAGTCGAGAACTTGGATAAGTCTTGGTGGGCGGAAACTATCCGTTTATATGCTGCTCAAGGTGATGCTACTAACTTGATTCGGAAAGCCATAGAAAATCCCACTGTTACCTCATTAATCCTAGCTTTAGATTGTCTGCAAGAGAGTTTGAAGGTAGAGCCAGCAGTACGGGAACGGCTAGAGGAAATGTTAGAGGAGGGGTTAGAATCTCCCGAACCAAAAATTGCCAAGCTAGCAGCAAAAGTAAAGCTGTCACGAAGACTAAATAATTTAAGGGAGATTGATGAGAACTTAGAAATTGATGCTAGTTACATTACCTGTGCTGAATATCAACTTTTTGTGGATGAGCAGTTAAATTCACAGTCACGTTTTCAACCGGGAAGTGCGAAAAGACCAATTACTGCCGTTAGTTGGCGAAATGCGTTTGAGTTCTGTAATTGGTTGAGTTCAAAAAGTAGTGATGGTGTGTCTTATTATAGATTGCCGACTGTAACTGAAGTTCAAGAAAATCCAACAACACAATATCCGCAATTAGGTTGCTGGAAGCTAGAAGGAAGCAATCAACAAGAAAATGGTATTCGAGTAGTTAGAGCTAAAATTACCCCAGAGTATATTAAACTTCTTAATTACTTGATTAGTGGAGAGTTAGAAAAAGCCCTTGAGGAAACAGAAAAAGTTATTCTGAAAGCAGCTAACCGAGAAATTGAAGGTAGTTTAGATATCGCTTCGATTCAGATAATTCCCTGTTCCTGTCTTCGTACTATTGATAACCTATGGATGCACTTTTCCCAGGGATGTTATGGCTGGGGTATGAGTGAAAGTGTGGGGTTAAGTGCAAACTCTGGTAATACACCTTATTTCTGGTGGTTGAATGCTTCTGGGAATGTCAAACAAGTGTTCTCAGCCCTTGTGCAAAAATATAAAACTTGTGGCGTTGAGCGCACTTCACCCCTATTTGCATTTGATGTTGTTACTGTTAACGCCCAAGGGCAGGAAATTCAATGGCAACGTCGCCATATCCAATATTTTACCGAAGATTTAGAAAAGAATGTCACCTTGGATATGGTTGCTATCCCCGGTGGTACTTTCATCATGGGTGCTTCAGAAAAAGAGTTCTATAAACATGAACATCCCCAACACCAAGTAATTGTTCCACCTTTCTTCATGGGTAAATACCCTATCACCCAAGCACAGTGGAAAGGTGTAGCAGCACTACCCAAAGTTAACCGGGACTTAAAACTAAATCCGTCTTACTTCAAAGATGATACCCGTCCTGTGGAGAAAGTATCTTGGTATGATGCGGTAGAATTCTGTGCCAGACTTTCCAGGGAAACTGGACGGGAATATCGGCTCCCCAGCGAAGCCGAATGGGAATATGCCTGTCGTGCAGGGACAACTACACCTTTTCATTTTGGTGAAACAATTACCAGCGATTTAGCCAACTATGATGGCGAAAGTACTTACGGTAATACTCCTAAAGGGGAAAAACGAGGACAAACTACACCAGTAGGAAGTTTTCCGCCTAATGCCTTTGGTTTATACGATATGCATGGCAATGTCTGGGAATGGTGTCTTGATGATTGGCACAGCAATTATGAAGGTGCGCCCACAGACGGTAGTCCTTGGTTTGACAACAAAAATAATCTTTATCAAAAATATGGTAAAGCCGTTCTGCGGGGCGGTTCGTGGATCCTCTTTCCTAGTGACTGCCGCTCGGCGTACCGCGACAATTACATTAGGGCGGAGCGCGACCTCATCAACTACGATTTTGGTTTTCGTGTTGCTTGCGGGTTCGGGAGGACTTTTTAGTAGCCCTTTATACTCTAGCCCTTTTCCCCTTTACACTTCTTAAACTTTACCCTTATCGCGCGAAGCGCGGAAAATTTTTTTGGCAAGCTATTATATTGAATTTCACAATTAGGGATTGTTGGGATGCTCCCCATTTATTTTTCTCTTAGCCCACATTCCCACCTTGAAATAAATTTCAAGGCTAATAAACCAAGTACGTTAAAACGCACTGTACGCCTTACCCAGTCTGATTTATCAGACTTTGTCTTTGAGCCTGGGAATTTATTCCTAGGCGGACATTTGGGCTAGCGATAGCGTAACCCAACAGAACCATTGCTATCGCTGGGTTACTCTGCTCCAAGACGCTGTTGCGTCTACATTCTTCAACACAACCCACATGAAAACTCCAGATTTCAAGATGGATGGGGTTTACATTGAAATTCACAATTAAGGCTTGCTGGGATGCTCCCCATTTATTTTTCTCTTAGCCCACATTCCCACCTTGAAATAAATTTCAAGGCTAATAAACCAAGTACGTTAAAACGCACTGCACGCCTTACCCAGTCTGATTTATCAGACTTTGTCTTTGAGCCTGGGAATTTATTCCTAGGCGGACATTTGGGCTAGGTGAGAATAAGGGTAAGGTGGGCAATGCCCACCCTACCTATCTGTCGCATTCTTTTTTCAAATTAGTCCCCCACGGGAAAATCCGACAACCTGCCTATGAAAATGCTTTGTGACTAACTCCTCAAGGGCGCACGCAATGCGCCCCTACTCCGAACTCTGAACTCCGAACTCCCTATTTTGTCCACAACCAAGGATGAAAATAATTCCCTCACTCTGGGCGGGGTTTCCCCGCCCCTACTCCGAACTCCGAACTCCCTATTTTCAAGCTAGTCCCTCATGGGAACATCCCACAACCAAGCATGAAAATACCTCGACTGCGACTCCCACTCCTAAGCTGTCAACTAACAACTAACAACTAACAACTATTTTTCGTGCTAATTTTGGAGATGGAGAAACGGTTTGTATGTCAATCCGACATTAGCGTTGAAACCAGGAGAGAGCAATGCTTACTAGCTATGAAGCCATTATCGAAAATGGTCAGATTCAATGGTTAACAGATGCACCAAAAGTATCCAAAGCTCATGTAATTGTAACAATTATTGCGGATACTGAACCACAAGCATTGCGTCGGATTCCCCCTGCTTCCATTGCGGGTAAAGGTAAAACTTTGGGCGATTTAGTAAGTCCCATCGTTGAGGAACAGGACTGGGAATGTCTCAAGTAATCATCCTTGATACCCACATTTGGATATGGTTTATTAATCAAGAGTTCGAGCGATTTCCAGCGCACTGGCGAGAAATTATCGAAACCTCTGAGATAGTAGGTGTTTCGCCTGTATCTTGCTATGAAGTTGCTTTAGCACAACAACGGGGGCGACTGCAACTACCCTGTAACGCTGAATTATGGCTTCAAGAGGCTTTGGAGCCATCTGGTATTACATTGTTTTCAATCACTACACAAATAGCTTACAAAGCGGTCAACTTATCTCCAGTTCATAAAGATCCATTTGAACGTTTGATCATTGCTACAGCACTTGTTTATAAGGCTAAACTAGCCAGTATAGATGGCTTATTTTCTCAGTATTCGGAACTCGATATATATTTAATGAAGTAGAGAACATCCCCTCCCCGTCTACCTCACAGTGGTATGAATAATCAAGTGCAAGAGTTGTAGGTTGGGTTGAGGAACGAAACCCAACTACCAAAAATATTGTTATTGTTGGGTTACTCTGCGAGAAGCCACTTCGTGTCTACACTTCGTTCTACCCAACCTACATTTTGCTCCTCCCGCTCTAAAGGTTCTCCAGCCCAACCCCCAATTACTTCCTCAAAAAAACCAGGCATCCAGCCCAACCTTTGGAGTGTTTCTATTTGTACCGATGATGTTAATGGCTGAAAAATCACCATAACTTCTAACTCCTCGTTCGTCATTCCTACTGGAACATCGAGATGTAAAATGCCATCAGACCCCACATGGGAGATTACTTTTATACTTTGCATTATAGTGTTTTCTTCTATAAAAAGAACTATGTTATTGTTGGGTTACTCTGCGAGAAGCCGCTGTTGCGTCTACACTTCGTACCACTTCATGGAAGCAAGCTACAACCCAACCTACATTTATTGGGAGCATCCCAATTTTGAAAAAATATTACGTAGTGGGAGCATCTTGCTCCCTTGATATCTTTTTCCTCAAGATTCATGAAAGTGGCGCAGAACCTCAGCCACAGACCAAGCTTGAGCGATCGCACCTCTGGCTGTATGGGGAGGATCGCCGTCAAAAATCTCGGAAATAGAGCCAATACAGGCATCATTCAGGAAATGCTCTAACAATGGTTCCCAATCAAAGGGAATAGGCTCCTGGGGATAAAAACGCTGCCAAGCACGCATAAAAGAACCCAATAACCAACACCATACCGTACCTTGATGGTAAGCGCGATCGCGTTGTTCTGAATCACCTATATATATACCAACATATTCTGGATCTCCAGGGTCTAGACTACGTAACCCATAGGGAGTGAGTAAAGTTGCTCTGGCTCTTGCTAGTACTTGTCGCCCTTGGTGGTCAGGAAAGCCACAGTGACGCAGAGAAAGGGCGATTACAGCATTGGGACGTACCTGAGCATTGCGGTAATCATCCGGTTCAATGGTGTCATAAAAGTAACCAATCTGGGGATTCCAAAATTTTTGTAAGGAGGTTTTTACCTGCTCTGCTTGTTGGGCATAGCGTTGTGATTGTTTGGTTAGACGTGTGGGTTCGCCATAATCCATAGTACTTAAAATTTCTGACCACTGACTAATCCAACATAAAGCTGAATACCAAAGAGCATTAATTTCTACGGGTTTTCCACAACGGGGAGTGACGGGTTTACCTTCAATTACCACATCCATCCAAGTCAAAGCTACACCCTTAGCCTCCCACCCCAGTAAACCATCTATGGCATCAACTTGAATATTGTAACGAGTACCAACTATAAAAGCTTTATATATCTGTTGCACCACCGGATACTGTGCGGCTAAAAAATGCCAATCCTCAGTGGCTTCTAAGTACAATCCTAAGGTTTCAATCCACCATAAAGCAGCATCAATACTATTGTATAAAGGTTGGCGATCGCTATCTGGAAAGACATTGGGAATCAAACCGTAACGACAATAACTACCAAAGGTATGCAAAATCCCCTTGGCTAGTTCAAACCGTTGAGTGACTAGAGTTAAACCAGGTAATGCAATTAATGTATCTCTACCCCAATCATTAAACCAGTGATAACCAGCTATTACCGTTGGACCAATAATTGAAGCTCTGTGGACAATAAAGCGATCGCTCGCTCGCAGCAATAATTGCCAAGTGGCGGCTTTTGACATGGGAATTGACAATTTTTGTTCATCCTCTTCCCAGGTCGAACTGTTCCCATTCCACCATCCAAAAATCTGCGCCAATCGTCCCTCTTCCCGTTCTATAGCTACTGTCAAAGTATCCATAGGAAGGGGAGGTAGGGAGTATTCCGGAAAATTTGTTCCCGCCTCTAGAATTACTGTATCACCTGGTTGGAGATTAATACTTAAATAACCAGGACTGTACAAATCTTCACAATCTTTCAATCCTCGCCGTGTCTCTTCTGGTAAACCGTAATTCCAGTACCACATTCCATCGGCTTTGTATTCTCCCCGATTCCAACGTAAATACCAAGGGGTGCCAAACCCATCATTGGTAATTGCTTGTAGATGAAGTTTCCCGTTTACCAACAATTGGGAGAACTGTGGGTGTTTATTTCCCTGCTGCTGATGGTGAAAATTGCGATCGGCAATCAATAGTCGTAACCTTAAAATGGCTGGATCTTTACCTTCATAGCCATACTCAATTAAAATGCGATCGCGTAGCGGTTCTGAAAGAACATCGCTATAAGGCGGCTCGGAAGGAGCATCGCCTAGCGGTTCTGAAAGAACATCGCTGTAAAGCGGCTCGGAAGGAGCATCGCCTAGCGGTTCTGAAAGAACATCGCTGTAAGGCGGTTCGGAAAGAGCATCACCCCAAGAAGAGTCTCCTTTGCCATAAGGCATCACTAATCGCCGGCTTAATTCCCAATTATCTCCACCCCAAACCCATTTCGGCACGGGATTGACATCAAAGTAGCGCAACAATTTGTAACCTATTGGTTGAATTTGCCCATCAGCCCAAAAATTTGTTCCTAATGCTACTACCTTCCCCGAGATTTCTAAACTAGCTTCTAAGTGAGAAAATAACAGCTGGCGTTCTGTTGGTGGGTTCGTTGCTGCAAATAGCCAGCCATGATAAGTGCGCGTGCGAGCATCTGATACAGTACCACTAGCAAAACTACCTAAACCATTAGTAAGCAACCATTCCCTGATATCTAAATTTGCCATGCACTAATCAAAATCGTTATGACTATGATATAGTCGTAACAGTTTGTAATCAAACAATTACGACGTGGTGAAACAGCACTGTATTAATCAAAAGTGCTAGATATAGAAAGCTGCGTAGTGGCTCTCTAAGGAAGACACTAGCATTACTGGGTTTAATCCAGTTAATAAGTATTGTTTTCCCTAGAGGGATTTGGTAGTTGTTTGATAGGTTTCACCGTTGGTAGAAACAGCCAAACCTGTAAGGGCGACTGGTTAAGGGTGGGTTTTACCTGACCCGCAATCCAACGCTACCAGACACATATTAACTCAAGGAGAATTAGAATATGTCGAGTGCAGCAGAAGGATGCATCCGTGTTGGACAGCAGGCTCCCGACTTTACAGCAACTGCTGTGGTAGATCAAGAATTTAAGACACTTAAGCTTTCTGACTATCGCGGTAAATATGTCGTCCTGTTTTTCTATCCCTTAGACTTTACCTTTGTTTGTCCCACGGAAATTACTGCTTTTAGCGATCGCCACGAAGAATTCAAAAAACTGAACACAGAAATTCTAGGTGTTTCCATTGATAGTGAGTTCTCCCACCTAGCATGGATTCAAACCGATCGCAAAGCTGGTGGCGTAGGTGATCTTAACTACCCCCTAGTTTCCGATATCAAAAAAGAGGTAAGTGCTGCTTATAACGTCCTCGATCCCTCTGCGGGCATCGCTTTACGTGGTTTGTTTATCATTGACAAAGATGGTGTAATTCAGCACGCTACCGTCAATAACCTTGCTTTTGGTCGTAACGTTGATGAAACTTTGCGGACTTTACAAGCGATTCAGCACGTCCAGTCCCATCCAGACGAGGTTTGTCCTGCTGGTTGGCAGCCAGGAGATAAAACCATGAATCCCGACCCTGTGAAGTCTAAAGTTTACTTCTCTGCTGTTTAAGTCGTATATAGCCAACAAATTTGTTCTTACTTAGTTTGTTGACAATCCAACTGAAAAAGGCACCACAGATAAGTGTTTATCTGTGGTGTTTTATTATTTATTTAGGTCTTGGTGGAAAGAGTGAAGGAGGGAAAGAGTGAAGGAGGGAAGGAGGGAAAGAGTGAAGGAGGGAAGGAGACAAATTTCTCTTTATTACTTATTACTTATTACTCCCGGTTCGCCCATTTGAAATCGAGTTAGGAAAAATGCAGAACGAAATAATCAGGGTTTTAGCGTTTGATTGAGATTCTGATTGACTCCAAATCTCTATTCTCACGTTATTTATCAATTTCTCTAACTTCAAAAAAAATGGCCGAACCGTGCGTTATTACTTATTACTTATTACTTATTACTTATTACTTATTACTCCATCACTCCCTCACTCCATCACTCCCTCACTCCATCACTCCCTCACTCCCATTTTCAGGGTAGGCGAAAATGCAAACTGTAATTACACCAGAAAAAATCGAGTTGTCACCTGGCACAGTTGTCAAAATGTTGGGTTCTTGGCAAGACTATCAATCACTGAGTCAGCAACTAGGAGAGCGTTGTTCCCCTCGGATAAAATATCGTTCTGGAGAGATTTTGCTCATGGCACCACTACCAGAACATGGAAGAGATGCAAGTTTGCTGGTATTGATTGTCACAACTATACTTGATCACTTAAATCGCACATACGACTCATTTACCCCCATAACCATGAGCTTGCCTCTTGTTAGCGGTATTGAGCCTGACTATTGCTTTTACATTGAAAATTGGAGATCCGTAGTCGGTAAAAACCGCATTGATTGGCAAAATAACCCTCCACCGGATTTAGTGATTGAGGTAGATGTTACTAGCTATACTAGTATTCAAGACTATTTGCCTTATAAAGTACCAGAGATTTGGTTGTTAAAAGACAAGGAGCTATTAGTTTATAGATTTCAGGGTGAAAATTACGTAATTACGGAAAGCAGCTATTTTCCTAACATCCGGGAAATTGTGCAGCAATGTCTTCAAATAGCAAATGAGCAAACCACAAGTGAAGCAATTAGGTGGTTGAAAAGATTTTTACAGGGGTAAATATTTTTGTTTGCAAATATCTGAACGTGGGAGAGGGCACGGCATCATTACAGCAGTTTTCATCTATTTGAACCACATCTTCATGTAGGGGTTTAGCAGTGCTAAACCCCTACGGTGTGGTCTATTTACCTGAAAATCGCTGTAAGATTACTGTCGTAGATAAGTTATTGCAGGTGCCGTGTCCCTACAGATAATTTATTTTTTTGTGTTGGAAAAACTCCAGTTCTTACTCCCTTCCCGCTATAAAATTACCGAAAGATTGTAGGCTGGGTTGAGTGACGTAGACGCGTAAAGCCTACGGCATAGCTAAGCGCAAGGCGCACGCTAACGCGTACCGCAAGGTCGTCCGTAGGACTTACGCTTACCGCGCAGCGTGTCGCCTTGCGACTCAGCGGCTTCTCGCAGAGTAACCCAGCATATCGTTGGGTTTGGTTTCGTATCACTTCGTGGAAGCAAGCTACAACCCAACCCTCTCTTACCCTCTCCTTAATAAGGATACCAATGGCGAATCAGGGGTATCACCCTCTTGGGAGTGGGGGAGTGGGAGAGTGGGGGAGTGGGGGCAGAAAAAACAAGTCCAAATTATGACAATAATCCCCAGCTTTTAGCCTGGTGAGGGGT